>CAVIFU010000088.1:0-2105 GCA_963642145.1 Ruminococcus bicirculans (ex Wegman et al. 2014) | reverse complement strand
ACAACCCACTTGCATTACAGCCGGAATATGTTCCACTTGCGGAGCAGAGTACTTACCCAAAACAAATCATACACCGTCAAGTACTTGGGTTGTCGATGGTGCAAAGCACTACCATACATGCACCGTATGTAAGACTCGTTTGGATGAAGCAGAGCATACCTTTGACAAGAAAGACCCTCAACCGCTATATCTACTAAAAGAAGCTACTTGTACTACTCCGATAATATATTACTACTCTTGCGTTTGCGGTGAAAAGGGAACGGAAACATTTGAGTATGGTAGCCCTCTCGGGCATATGTTAGTATCTAACAAAAGCGTTGCGCCCACTTGCGTCACCATGGGAAACAAGGCTTACTACACTTGTTCTGCGTGCAAGAAGATGTTTTCTGATAGCTCCGCCACAACGGAAATTACGGATGCCGATATAGCTATCGCGGCAACCGGGCATACGAAAGACAAAGAACCCACTTGCACGGAGTCTGCCGTTTGTTCTTCTTGCGGAGAAATAGTAGCTCCCGCCACAGGGCATACGCCTTCGGAATCTTGGACAATCGAGGATGAGTGTCACTACCGAGTATGCGTTGTTTGTGACGCTCGGTCAGATGAATCGACTCACTCGGGAGGAGTCGCAAGCTGCACCGCCGCAGGCGTCTGCTCGGTTTGCGATAAGCCCTACATCCCCGCACTCGGGCACAATATATTAAGGATAGAAATTACCGGTGATTTAACCAAAACGGAATACCGTTACGCGGAGGCATTGGACGTTACCGGACTGGAAGTCAGAGCCGTTTGTGAAAATTGTTCGGGATATCCCGTTACGGAATACGAGATATCGACTACCACACTAACCTCACTTGGCGAAAACACCGTTTTCGTAGACGCGTGCGGATGCAAAACTTCATTTACAGTCAACGTTACTCCTTACGATATCGTCGTCAAAGACGGCGCCATCCCCGATAAGTTCACCGTCTACAACGGTATGGCACAAGGGCTCAGCGTCAACACATCTCTTGTCGAAACCTCCTGCGGATACGAACCCGTCTTCTATTTTAGCTTTACGAAGGATTATTTCGACATCGATAACCCGGCAACGCTTGTTCACGCCACGGATACCCCCAAGACCGTTTACTGGATGATTTTTGCAGAGGGACACACTTCGGTGTACGGCTCTTCTCTACTAAGCATTGCCAAACGCAAGGCGACAATCTCTGCAAGCAGTGTTTCCTCCGCTGTCGGCAAACGCGTACAACCTTCATTCGTTGCCGAAGGTGTACTCAAAGAAGACTTAGATCAAATCACCGTACAAGCCGATATCGAAGACGAACCCGGGAAATACCCCGTCACCGTTACTTTTGATCATTCCGACTATGACGTCACCATCAACAACGGTACATACACCGTTCTACAAACAGAAATCACCACCGACGGCATACAAATAACGTCCGAAGAGGGCTTGCCGAGTACGGCTCAAATATCCGTTTCCGACAAGACCGAGGCTACGCTAATCCCCGAAGCCACTACGCAATATGCGTTCGAGCTTAGTTTTACCGACATCTATTCTTTCGATTCCGTATCCGTAACGATTCCCTTACCGCAAGAGATAACCGATACGGACGGATTGACTCTCGTAGTCATAGCTGCCGACGGCTCCGTAACGGAAATCCCGTTCTCCGTCTCAAACGGCACAATTAAGTTTTCTCCGACCGCAGACGGTACTTTTGCTTTGATTCGAAAGAACACTTCGGACTCCGAAAACAACACTCAAAACAAAGATGACGACAAAACGACCGTGCCGCCTACAATCATATCTTCGTATACCGTAATAAAGGATTCGGGAACCGAAAACAACAAAACAACGCTAAGTCCCACTGCAGTAATGCTCATCGTTGCGGGTTGCGTAATAGTCGCTTTCATCCTCTTCCTTGCAATCTTCTTCCCTAAGATAAAGAGAAACCGACACACGCGTTGAACAGATATATAAATAACATATCAAAGAGACCCTAACAAGCTTCCGTCGAGTCAATATCGGTAACCTAACAAAGAACCCTAAAAGCCACCGTCGAAACGTAACGAGCGGAATATATGCCTGTATGTAAAATCATATA
>CAVIFU010000087.1:0-2623 GCA_963642145.1 Ruminococcus bicirculans (ex Wegman et al. 2014) | reverse complement strand
AGCGGCAACAAGACGACCACGACGAGTGTCACCGCAGACTGTAATGCTCCCGTAGTGTATAGCAACGGTGGCAGCGGTAACGATTTCGCCAAGATTGTGAACAACGATCCGACAACCAACGATCAGCAATAATTAGCTCACAAAATGACATCGCGCACTTAGCGCATAAACGGCGGTTCGTATGAGCCGTCGCTCTTTTATTGCGATTAAGCCATCCTTAGTATTACAAGTAATTGACGGAAACGAGTCTTTCTTGTATAATTGACGTATAAGTATTGAGAGGTATGTATGCAAGTTTTAGAAGACAAAATTTTGCAAGAAGGTGAAGTTCGTCCCGGCAATGTACTCAAAGTGGACGGGTTCCTGAATCATTTGATAGACATCAACCTTTTGGGACAAATGGCGGACGAATTGAACGATAAATTCTATGCCGACGGAGTTACCAAGGTTTTGACCATAGAAGCTTCCGGTATTGCTTTGGCTACCGCCGTGGCGGAAAGACTCGGCGTGCCGATTTTGTTTGCCAAGAAGTCAAAAACTTCCAATCTGAGTAACGACGTCTATACCGCAAGTGTACACTCGTTCACACATAATACGGAAAACACCGCTTTGGTTTCCAAAAAGTACCTGAGTACCAATGATAACGTCTTGATTGTGGATGACTTCCTTGCAAACGGTTGCGCCGTGAACGCCCTCATAAGCATCGTGGAGCAGGCAGGCGCCAAGGTCGCAGGAGTAGGCATCGCCGTTGAAAAGGGCTTCCAAGGCGGCGGCGACGCGCTACGCCAAAAGGGCGTAAAAGTCGTTTCGCTCGCGATAGTGCAAGAGATGTCGGAGAGTTCATTGACTTTCCGCCACGAGGAGGCGTAGATGTCGGCACCCGTTGTCCTCGACGGTAGGGTGGTTGCCCGCGACGTCGAAGAAAAAGTCAAGGCAATCCTTGCGGATATCAAGGAGAAAACAGGCAAAACTCCCGTCCTTGCCACAATCATTGTGGGAGAGGATCCGGCTTCCGTCACTTACGTCAGGATGAAGTGCAACGCATGCTTGCGCGTAGGCATAGTTCCGCGCAAAATCGAACTCAAAGACTCAACCACAACCGAAGAGCTCCTCGATCTGATTGCGGAACTCAACGGCGACAAGGACGTATGCGGTATACTTATTCAACATCCGCTTCCCGCGCAAATTGACGAGAACGCTTGCTTCAACGCCATATCTCCGCAAAAGGACGTGGACGGATTGAGCGTTTATTCCTACGGCTCGATCGCCCTCGGGGAGCGCGCGTACAATTGCGCAACGCCCTCCGCAATAATGGAAATCCTAAGGTACTACAACGTGCCTCTCGTAGGTAAAGAAGCCGTTGTAATAGGCAGGAGTCGCATTTTGGGTAGACCCGTATCGATGTTACTCGTCAATGCGGACTGCACGGTTACGGTTTGCCACAGCAAGACTACAAATATAGCGGACGTAGTGCGCCGCGCGGATATAGTCGTTGCATGCGTAGGCATACCGGAATTTGTCAAAAAAGAGTGGATTAAGCCGGGCGCGATACTCATAGACGCCGGCTACAATGAGGGCAATATCGGCGATATAGACCTCAAAAACGCCGCGTCCGTATCCTCGATGTATACGCCCGTACCGGGCGGCGTGGGACCTTGCACCATTGCCATGCTTTTGTACCAAACCGCGCTTGCCGGTAGCGAACTTTTGTGCCGTTAGGCACCCATATTACCGCAATGAGTACCCCAAACGATAGCATTACAGAACTTGAACGTCTGATAAAGAACGCGCGCAGAATAGTGTTTTTCGGTGGCGCCGGAGTCAGCACGGAGAGCGGTTTGAAGGACTTCCGCAGTGCGGACGGGTTGTACTCCGAGCACTATGACTATCCGCCGGAATACATGCTTTCGCATACTTGTTTTGTGCGACATCCCCGGGAATTTTTCAGATTCTACAAAGATAAATTGCTTGTAGACGGTATCGAGCCCAATGCGGCGCACTACAAGCTTGCGGAAATAGAACGTAGCGGCAAGCACATAGCCGTCGTTACCCAAAACATAGACGGCTTGCATACTATTGCCGGATCGAAAAACGTTTACGAGTTGCACGGATCTGTCTATCGCAACCATTGCGTCAAGTGCGGTAAATTTCATACCCTTGACGAGGTTAAGCGCGCCGACGGCATTCCGTATTGCGAGTGCGGCGGCGTCATCAAACCCGACGTCGTGTTGTATGAGGAAGCTTTGGATGAAGACGTTTTGCAAGGCGCCGTCAAGGAAATAGCGCGCGCGGACCTAATGATAATAGCAGGCACGGGACTTGCCGTTTACCCTGCCGCTGGACTTATAAGCTATTTTGGCGGTACATTGGTAGTCATCAACAAAGAGCAAACGCCTGCCGACGATAGGGCGGATCTCGTAATCTACGGCAAAGTCGGCGAAACTCTCTCGAAGATAAATATTTAGGGCTAAATCCTATATCGATTCTTAAATCGAAAAACTCTATATTTGCATAAAGAATTACAATTTTTTACCTATTTTTATTAAGTTTTTTTCTGCCGAAACATAAAAAATTTTGTTCATCTAATATGACATTACATGAACAAATTATTTAGATTATATAG
>CAVIFU010000086.1:0-2927 GCA_963642145.1 Ruminococcus bicirculans (ex Wegman et al. 2014) | reverse complement strand
GGACCGCTTGAACAAAAGTAAATCGGCTCCGTAAAGTCTTACAGAGCCGAAAAAATATATATTAGGTTTTTAATTCAAGTATCCTTTACCGCGACCCGTTAGGGGCATACTATACGCGACTTGTACGTTTAGTAGTGTTCGGTTGCTTGGGCACGGGGCGCGGACGTCTGTTAATGTTATTATTACTCGGCATCGGGCGCTTATCTATGAAATATGCTCTGTAAATGGAATTCAACCTCTTCTTGGCGGACTCCAAGTTAGCCGCGTGCGGAATGCAAATGTAGCCCGAACGATCGATCTTGTTGTCGTAACGTTGGAAATTCTTGTTGATATTGACATACATATGACCGTTGACGCAGCATATTACGCCGAACAGCACTTTGCCCAAATAGATGAGATCGCAGTCGTAACCCTTCTCTATTTTGAATACGCCGGAACTCAGTATGAACGATTTGATGTTCTCATATATATACAAGTTCTCGGTTTTGAGTTTATTGACGTTGACGCCCTCCGGGAACGGACTGCCGAGTTTGCGTTGTTTGATCGCAATAATGAGCGCGACAATAGGTATCCCTATCATGAATAGCGCAAGCACTATAATCGCCAACCACATCAGCCACGTTTGACTGCATAGGTACTCCGTCGCAAGCCCTATCTTGGGTATGGCTAAAACGTATTTACCGAGTAGTCTGCCGGACGCTATCGTGTTGGACTCCAAGGTAGCGTCATCCAAGGCGTGGGTGATGTACAACGTCGTTTCACCGTCGACATCAGACTCGTGACTTTTGTACACGCGCGTCGCTACGACGATCTTGCCCTCTTCCTTGCCGTAGAAAGCTATAACGTCGTTCTCCGCCAACTCATCGACGGAGCACGCCTTGACCAAAACTTTGCTCCCCTGCTCGATGTATAACATCCTGTCGCCGTCGGCAACGTCGTAGTCGTCTATCTTTTGTACTTCATCCGTGAAATCGTAAAAACGATAGCCGGCAATGCTTGCGTCGATATTTATTGCGTTTAGGAAAAACACAATGAAGATCACGGCGTACAGTAACGCCATGAAAAATAACCATATCGCCGGCGTTGCCACCTTTTTTTGTTCCGCATAATTACGCATATCGGTTCCTCTTGCCTAAGCTACTTATTTTATATTATATACTAAGTACGCAACGATTTCAACGGTTTTTTGGATTTATCTCAATATATCGGAAGATCAAGGATAGCGCTCTCGTCTTCACTCGGCAAAGAGACGGCTTCGGCGTCCTTTCTGCGCTTGTGAAGCTCGGCTTCTACCACATGCTTTTGCTTCTCGTCATACTTGAGCATGAGTATCGGCACAAGGTAGAACGCAGACCCGAGAGCCGGTCCCAATATGAATACCGGCCATATCCATTTGTAGAAAGCTTCGCTCTGCGGAAGCCCCGCTTCGTATGCGGTGGAATCGAATTGCAACAATGTAAGCGTGAGCCCCGCAAACACCGTTTGCAGTCCGCCGTTCATCTTGGCGACAAGGTTTTGGAGAGCGAATACAGAGCCTTCGTTGCGCTTGCCGGTCTTCCACTCCATATAGTCGATGCTGTCGCCCCATAACGTTGTAGTCGCTATGCCTAACATGTTGTTTGGTATACCTGCAATCGCCATTAGGGCTCCCATAATTATAATTCTCCAACCGCTGAATCCTATAAAATACGCCGTCACGCGTGTGGCTATATTGAGTACGGTGGCTAAGACTATAAGTCTCTTCATGCCGCCTACCTTGCGTGCAAACCACGTTGCGACAAAGATCGCAAGAGTCCCCGGGAGCCCTACCAATATGCCGTATACGAACTGGATATTGAGTCCGTTAAACTCTTTGCCGAAAAGGTTGATCGTGACCATATACTTGAAAAAGTATACGTCTTGCACGTAGAAGGTAAGGTTGCTGAGTATGCTCGCGATAACAAGCGTCATTGCGATTTTGTTACTGAAAAGTAATTTGAAGGCGTCTTTGAGGCTGCCTTCCGGAGGTTTGACCGGCGCGCGCTCCTTGGCTCTGTGCGCAAACATCGAAAGCGACATTCCGCCGATACCCATCACCACGCCGCATACGGCGAATATGAGTTTTTGTGAGATACCGAACTGCGGAAGGTTGGCAATCGCAAGTGACAACAGCCCCGGGAACCAGCTGCCTACCATACCGCCGATACGTCCGAATTGCGCCGCCTTGCCGCGTTCCTCGGAAGTTGTGGCTATCATCGCCGTCATGCCCCACTGAGCTATGTCTTGGAAAGAGTAAAACAGGTCCCACACAAGATACAGTACGCAAATGTAAATAAGCGAATACTTCGGGGACAATCCTATGTCTATAAACATCAGGGCAACGAGTATGCCGATGGGAATTGCCATGATAAGCAGGTACGGACGGAGCTTTTCGCCGTTCTTGAAGCGATGTCTGTCGACAATGGTTCCGGCAATAGGATCGTTGATTGCGTCCCATACTCTGGCGAGCCCCAAAAATACGCCTATCGCCCAGGCGTCAATATGTAATACATCCGTGCAATAGTACATAAACCAACCCGTAATCAGGTTGTAGGCGATATTTTGTCCCATTACGCCTACGGCGAAATCGGTTAACTCTCTGTTTTGCACCTCTCGGCGCGGATCTTCCGCAAAAAACTTCTTGACGATATTCATTCGTATCCTCCGATGTATATACTATAACATAGATTCTAACGCGTTACAAGGGGGACTTTAGTAATATGCGCAATGTGATATGCATCCGGTGATATACATCGCCTACGGCGACGGTAAAGGATACTTTGATAGAATAGTGTGAAGTGTGGAGAGTGAAGAGTGAAGTTTCGGATAATATCTAATCATCCTCTTCTAGTGTGGGTGGGTGGGAGTTATATCGCAAAAATCCCGATGTAGAATTTTTTGCGCGCAGA
>CAVIFU010000085.1:0-3150 GCA_963642145.1 Ruminococcus bicirculans (ex Wegman et al. 2014) | reverse complement strand
AGAATTTCGGTATCGAGGACGTCGTTCAGCAGAATATCGACATCGACTATCTTGCGAACGCGCTTAAAATGCTCGACGGAACGCAATGCGCGGACATTATAAAAATAGACCGCCCCGTAAACTTGGATAACTTCGCGCAAGACCTGTTCGGCAGGCTTGCGGAAATGAAAGAAAGCGTAGACGGAGAGCAAGTCAGAGAGATAAAAACGGCTATTTTGCGTGAGCGGATCGACCGTATCGACAAGATGAACAATATCCGCAAACAGTATCTTTCGGACTATTATATCGTCGTTTACGGCAGAAACGAACTTGATCTCGAAAACACGACAATCAACGTTGCAAGCGAAATCAACAAGTGCGGATTGAACACAAAATTGCTCGGCAGAAAGGAAACGGCGATATTTCTGAAATATAGTTTTTCGCGCAACTTCGATGAACGCGAAATCAAGGAAATCGACGAAGAAAAACTCGTCGATTGGATTAAGCCGAAAAGAGTGGAGTTCAAAGCCAACAGTTATACGGTGGACGGAACGCAAGCGGCGGTATTTGCAATTGCGGATTATCCGTTAAGAGTTCGTAACGCTTGGGGCGCGGACGTGTTCAATATTCCGAATACGAAAGTGGTTCTGCACGTTAAACCCGTGGACAAATTCAAGGCGATAAAGCGTATCGACAAGTGCATAGGAGAAATGGAAACAAAGCAAATCCTTTCCGAAAAGGCGAGCGAAGCGAACAGCGCGGAAACCCACAGAGAAACAATGAACGCGCTTTTAGATAGTTTGCAAACTGAAAATGAGTCGCTTCTCGACGTTACATTGACGATTACGGCTTACAACTATTTGGATGATGACAACTACAAAAAATCCGTTCGCCGTGCGATTATGACGGGCAATTTCAAACCGTCCAACCTTTACGGCTTGCAGATAGAAGGTTTCAAATCGTCGGCAATTTCGCCTGTAAGCACGCTTAAAAACTATGAGCGCGGAATCAACAGTTCGTCGCTTGCGGCGGTGTTTCCGTTTGTCCGCACGTTCGTTATGGACGACGGCGGAATTATGCTCGGAGAGAACAAGGCAAACGGCTTTCCGTTTATTTTCAATATGTGGAAACGCGGAAATCTGTATCAGAACAGTAACGGTATGATTATCGGTAAATCGGGTTCGGGCAAATCGTTCTTCTTAAAATCGCTTATCGCTAACGAGTGGGCGAATGACACGAGAGTGATTATTCTCGATCCCGAAGCGGAATATCTGACTTTGACGAAAAACTTGTCGGGTAATCTTATCGACGTAGGCAATGCAAAAGAGGGTAGAATTAACCCGTTTCATATCTACAAGATATTGACGGAGGACGGCTTGCCCGCAGATCCCGTCGTAACGTTTAACACGCACTTGAAAATGCTCGAAAGTTTCTTCAAGATTGTTTTCGTGGGCGCGAACAGCGACGTTATCGAACTAATAAACAACCTTGCGGTGGAAGCGTATGCGAGAAAAGGTATCTATGAAACAACGGATTGTACGCAACTCAATGCAGAGGATTTTCCGCTGTTTAACGACTTATTGGCGGTCTTACGGGAAAAGAACAAGGAAGAAACGGACAGCCTGACTTTGCGTGATATGCGGACGGCGGAACTGTATTTGCAAAAGTTCGTAAGCGGCAGATATTCGGACATTTGGAACGCGCCGTCTACGTTGAAAGTGAACGCCGACTTGATAGACTTTAACTTTCAGTCGTTGTTTGCAAATAAGAATAACACCGTGGCGAATGCGCAGATGTTGCTTGTTTTCCGTTTTATAGAGCAGGAAGTCATCAACGCAAGGGAAGCGAACAAGAGCGGAAAGAACTTGCGAACGCTTATCATCGCTGACGAGGCGCACTTATTTATTGACGCAAAATTTCCGATAGCATTGGACTTTTTCTTCTCGATGAGTAAGCGTATCAGAAAATACAATGGCTCGTTCATTCCCGCAACGCAGAATATTGCCGATTGGAATGCGAACGAAGAATTGCGTAGCAAGACTTCGGCAATTCTTAAAAATTCGCAATATACATTTATATTCAAACTGTCCGCGCCGGATATGAAAGACGTTTTGGACGTTTACAAGGCGGGCGACAGTTTCAATGCGGACGAGCAGAGAATGATTATCTCGGCGGTAACGGGACAGGTGTTTTTCATCGGTTCAACCGAACTTCGCACCAACGTAAAGATTACGACGGGCGAGTATATCAAGAGTCTGTTTGAAGATAAAACAGGCGAAAATTATAACAAGGAGGGTAATTAAGTGGTAAAAACCAAAAGAAAAGGAATTTTACGAACGCTATTGTGTGCCGTGTTCGCGCTGTGTTTTGCGGTAGGCTTGTCAAGTTTGTTCGCAAGCGGTACGACGGCGTATGCCGCGGCTATAACGACTCCGAAATATGCAATACCTATTACATATTCAACTTGGTACAGTAGTAATACTGCAAAATCGACAACAGGCGGCGGAACAGCATTAAGCTTTTCTGCAAGAATCGGACAGTTTAATTCTTCGACATACTCGGTTTCATTGTATGGTTCGGGTGCGTCGGGAACGGCAACTTGGGACGGATACATAAGAAGCAGTACGGTAACAATCGTTTTGTCATCTTCTTCGGGGACGCCGACGGTTTCAGTTGTTAATAGTGCAGGAAAAGGTGTAGGAAGCGGCACAAAGACAATTACGTTGACGGGGCTTGCAGATGGAACATATACAGCAAGTTTTAGTGCGAGTGGCGGTTGGCTTGTAAATGCAAGGCAATATGATTCAGCGGGTTTTAATGCGTCCTTTACGTTTACCGTTGACCAAAGCGCACCGACTATTTCGGGAGCGTCAACTTCTTCTACGGGGAAATACACATATTCGTCTACTTATGTGTCCGCATCTGATTCCGGTAGTGGCGTTAGTGCATTGTACGTTAAATCACCGAATAGCAGTTCTTATTCGAGTGTGGGAACATCTACTACGATAGCAAGTACGGCTACAAACGGTTTGTATTATTTCTATGCGAAAGATAAGGCAGGGAATACTTCTGCAACTTACTATCTGTATCTTGACACCGTGAAACCCACAGGAACAATTAAAAACAGTAGCGGTACGGTACTTACGGGAAGTTACACAAATCAGGCGTTTT
>CAVIFU010000084.1:0-3157 GCA_963642145.1 Ruminococcus bicirculans (ex Wegman et al. 2014) | reverse complement strand
GAAATGTGTTTTTATGAACATCTCATATTTTTTGTGCCTAAAAAATGCGCCTAATATCATATTAGATGAACAAAATTGCGGTATGGGATAATTTAGTAATAAACGTAGAAGGCGCTATCGCCTTCCTGTTTTTTTGCCTATAAGAGGTAAAATTTTGCTTCTTGACGGAATATTTCCATCCGAAAAGGATTCTTTCTACAGAAAAAGACAGGCTTACTTGCCTGTCTTTTTTGGTACCCCCATGGGGACTCGAACCCCAGATTCCGCCGTGAGAGGGCGACGTCTTAACCGCTTGACCATGAGGGCTTAGCTTTTGTGCTTGATTAGTATAACATAGGGCTGAATATTCTGCAAGCAAATTTTACAATTTAATTTACCGAGTTTCGATTCTCGACTAAGAGTTTTGTGCGCTTATCTTTTGCATTTATTCTCGGATTGGTCTATAATTTATTTATGAAAGATTTTTCCGCAAAGCTGAAAGACTTGCCGTCGTCAAGCGGAGTATACCTAATGCTTGACGAGTACGGGCAAGTTATCTACGTCGGCAAGGCGAAAAGCCTCAAAAACCGCGTAAGACAATACTTTTTCCATTCTGCAAACAAGACGGAAAAAACCATGCTGCTTGTGGAAAAAATAGCGGATTTCAGGTACATCGTCACTTCCTCCGAGGTTGAGGCATTGGTGCTCGAAAACAACCTCATCAAGCAATACAAGCCCTACTACAATATATTGCTCAAAGACGATAAGACCTATCCTTATATCAAAATATACGTCAAAGAGGAGTTTCCGCGCGTAGAGGTTACTCGCAAACTGCGCGCCGACGGCAGTAAGTATTTCGGTCCGTATATGCTCGGGCTGTCCGCTACCGCCACAATGGAACTCATTCATAGCATTTACCCCATACGCAGTTGCGCGGGCGACGTCAAAAAACGTAAAGGCGCAAGGGAATGCCTCAACTACCACATCGGCAGGTGCTTGGCTCCATGTACCGGCAGAGTGACGTCCGAAGAGTACAAAGAGGTTATCAAGAAAGTTTCGGCATTCCTCTCCGGCAACGACAAAGAGGCGCGCGAACTCCTCAACGCCAAACTCGCCCAAGCCGTGGAAAAAGAGGAATTCGAACTCGCCATCAAGTATCGCGACAGCTTGGAACTACTCGATAAGCTCGTGCGCAAACAAACGGTCAACCTACCGCAAGACTTCAATTTGGATATTTTTGCGTATGCGTCCGACGGCATGTACGGCGCAATAAACTATACGGTTGTACGCGGAGGCAAGGTAATCGGAAGCGAAAACTTTTCACTCAACGAGTGCGGTGATCCCGATGAAGTACTTTCGAGTTACGTCATGCAATTCTATGAGAAAAATCCCGTTATCGCAGACGAAATATGTTTGTCGGATCAAATTACATTCGAAGCGGAACTCAAAGACTATTTGTCTTCTAAGCGCGGACGGCGCGTTGCCGTCAGCACTCCGGGAGGCGGAGCGCGCGGACAGCTTACGGAACTTGCACGCAACAATGCAAGCGAATATCTCTCAAAATCGGTAACCAAAATAGCTACTAAGGAATCCCTAACCCTCGGTGCCGTGACTCAGCTCAAAGAGTATCTCGATTTGGACGTACCGCCTAAGCGCATAGAGTGCTATGATATTTCAAATATCAGCGGTACGGATAAAGTGGCAAGCATGGTGGTATTTATCAACGGCGAACCGGCAAAAGAAAGGTATAGACGGTTCCGCATAAAGACGGTTGTCGGCTCGGATGACTTCATGAGTATGCGCGAAGTGCTTTCGCGTAGGCGCGCGGAACTAAGTAGCGGAGATCTCTCTTTTGCCGAAAAACCCGACCTCATCATCGTGGACGGCGGTAAGGGGCAGTTGAGTTCCGCCGTCGAAGTCATGGAGGGCTCGGGAATAACTCTCGTCGGGTTAGCCAAAAGAGAAGAAGAGATATTCCGTCCGCATTGCTCGGATCCCGTGATTTTGCCGCGCGACAGCCTCGCGCTCAAACTCTGCCAGCGCGTCAGGGATGAGGCGCACCGCTTTGCGATAACCTATCACCGCAAGTTGCGCTCGGAGCGACAAACAAGGTCAAATCTCAAAAATATACCGGGAGTCGGTGACGCGAAGGCGCGCGCCCTACTATGCTATTTCAAAAAAGTTGAGCGCATTGCCAACGCTCAAGTTGAAGATATTATGCAAGTTGACGGGTTCGGCAAAGAAACTGCCCAAGCCGTATACGATTATTTTAGGAGTAACACGGATGAAGTATAAATTGGTTGTCTCGGATTTTGACGACACGCTTACGGACGAAACGCAAATCATACCGGAAGCGGACAGACGCGCAATAAGCGATTACATAGCGTCCGGCGGTAAGTTTTGCATTTGCACGGGGCGGATGATTTCCGCAGTTTTGCCGTTTGCGCGATCGCTCTATTCCGAAGGCGAGGTCATCGGCTACCAAGGCTCGGTCGTTGCAGACGTCAAAACCGGTAAATTTTTGTACGAGAACGCCGTCCCTTACGCCGTGGCGCATAGTATAGGCGAGTGGCTCGAAGAAAGAGGCGTTTACTATCAAATTTACGAAGACGATACTTTTGTTGTCCGAGAAGAGACGGATTATTCGCGCTTTTACGGCAAATTCACCTCTTTGCCACCCAAAGTTACCGAGGTTAAGCTCACGGATTACATGCGCGGAAAACACCTCTCCCCTACCAAAATGCTTGTAATGACGGAGCCCGACAAGGTTGACGGCTACATCGCGGAGCTTTCGCGCGTATTCGGTCGGGACGTGCTCGTAAATACCAGCAAAAAGTTTATTCTCGAAATCGTGCGCAAGGGCGTGGACAAAGGCACAGCCGTTTCGGATTACGCCAAAACGCTCGGCATATCGCTAAATGAGGTAATGTGCATAGGAGACAGCCTTAACGACGTGCCTATGCTCAAAGTCGCGGGGCTCGGCGTTGTCGTCGATAACGGCTCCCCTGCCGCTAAATCCGTTGCGGGACTCGTGGTGTCGTCGGCAATGTCCGGCGGAGTTGCGGAAGCCATTGCCTTGGCAATGAAGCCTTGAAAAATTACGCTACAAAGAAGGCAAGCCGTTGATGTGAACCCAAAAGTTTGGACAAAAAATTTAATTAATTCATTTGGAATTGAG
>CAVIFU010000083.1:0-3560 GCA_963642145.1 Ruminococcus bicirculans (ex Wegman et al. 2014) | reverse complement strand
GGTGGGGACCGCTTGAACAAGAGTAAATTGACTACGTAAAGTTAGATAGAAACGATAAAAGTATATCTTAGGTTTTTAATTCAAGAATCCTTTACCGCGACACGAAGTGACGTGTATATCACCGTCGCGCAAGCGATGTATATCACTCGTTGGTGTCGTTTATTTTGCACACCTTCCCCTTTACAATTGCCATAACATATGCTATAACATAGGCAAGGAGAGCATATGAAACAGGAAAAGGCATACAAAGTCAAACTTATCAAAATATTGGAGATACTCCGTCAGGATTCGGACGAAGACCACTATGTAACGTCAACGGAGCTTATTTCCAAGCTTGCCGACATGGGCATATCGTGCGACAGGCGGACTCTTTACAACGACATCGAGGTGCTCAACGAGTTCGGTTACGAGGTGCTTTCGGACAAGTCCCCGGGCAAGCCCAACGGATATTGCGTGGTTGACCGCAGTTTCGACGTGCCGGAATTACGTATTCTCATGGACGCCGTGCAAGCGTCCGGCTGTATCACGCCCAAAAAGACGGAGGTACTCATTGACAAAATCGCCGACCTCGGCGGCAGTCATCGCGCGGAGCTACTGAGAAGTAATATCGTCAAGTTCAATACGACGAAGAGCACCAACGAGAGTATTTTTTACTCCGTAAGCGAGATAAACAACGCCATCGAGAACGGCAAGAAGATTTCTTTCGAGTATTTTGATTTTAACGCCAAGCACGAGCGCGTTTACAGGCATGACGGCAACCGTTACGTCGTCAATCCGCTTGCCACGATTTACGACGCCGGCAAATACTACCTCGTTGGGTACTACGGCGACCGCGAAGGCGTGGCGCACTACCGCATCGACCGCATGGCGCATGTCAAAACGGAGTCCGACAAACAAAAAGACGAATACTCGGGCGCGCCCATCGACATCGGAATGCACAAAAAATCGCTTTTCGGCATGTTCCAAGGCCCCGCTAGGCAAGTGGAATTCCGCGCCGACCCGAGCATTTTGGACCCTATATTCGATACTTTCGGCGAAAAACTCCGCGTTATCCCGGGCAAGGACGGCAAACTCTTTTTCAAGGCAACCGTGCAACTGAGTCCGACGTTTTTCGGTTGGTGTTTGTCATTCGGAGACAAGCTCACCGTGACAGCTCCGCGCAAAGCGGTGGAGGAAATCAAAAATTACGTGCTTTCTCTTGCGCGAAATTACGACAAGGACGAGTAGGTTACACCTTTTACTCTTTACGTAGAAACAATACCAAAGGAGGACACCATGCAAACTATATTTTGTAGAACAACGGCAAAAGACGAACAATCTTTCTTTCTGAAAACGGACGGTAAAGTGTACTTTATTTTTTCGCAAGGCTTCCGCCGTTCGGTCAAAGAGCATTTTTTCAACGGACTGCCGATTGACAGCTGTTTTGATTATTCTTTGTCGTCAAGTCACGCGGTAAGAAGGACTTTGGACAAGCTGAAAACGTATATACCGTATGTCGAAAAAGAATATGGGCTTGCAATATTGGACAAGACAAAAAATAAGTTCTATCCGGGCAAAAAGAGAAAACTACTCAACTACAAAAATTCATACACGGAGGATCCTACATGGGAATATTAGATGATTTGGTTTACGGCGGCAGAGACCGCAACGGCGACGGCAAAATAGACTGCGCCGACGCCAGACTTGCCTATTTGGAAAGAGAGCGTTGGAAAAAAATACGTGAAGACGATGACAACAGGCGTTACGGATGGTACCCTTACAATAAGAAGGAATACGATGACGAAGGCAACGAAATCGACGAAGACGATGAGTTTGATGAGTTCGACGAAGACGAAGTCTGTTGCGACGAAGACGAAGTCTGTTGCGACGAAGACGAAGTCTGTTGCGACGAAGACGAAGTTTGTTGTGACGATGACGATGATGAGTTCGATGATGACGACTACTACGACAACGACTATGCCGACGATTTCGACGAGGACGAGCCATCGAAACAGCCTCTTAGTTCTACCGTCACCGTCGAAGAGAAAAAGGGCACGCGGGACGATTCCGCAACGGACGCTTTGAAATACTACGACGAGGAGTTCAACGAATGGTCTTTTGTCACGGCTCTTTTGGATCACTTCCCGGAGCTAAAAGAAGATTACGATCGCCTAAGCGAAAACGACGTTGGCACCATCATCGATGAAACGTTTGATTTTGCCCCCGACCGCGCCATTACCTATCTGAAATGGTTGTGGAAGACATTCACCCCCGACCTTTTCCGCGATGAAAGCGACTCTTCGGGAGAAGACCAATCCTTCATTTGCCGAGGCTTACCTATTCGTCGCCTTGCGCGCAAAGAAGGCTTCTACCGCTATGTAAAAGAATGCGATGACTTCCTGTTTGCCGCTTTTAGAAATTGCTTGCACGGTAGACACGACACCTCGCTTTTGCGTAATTACATAGAAATGATGATAAACAACAACGATTTCGATGGAGCGAAAGAGGCTTACAGCGGTTATCTCTACTGGCAAGAAGGACGTTACTCTCCGCGAGATTTAGGGGACGTAATACTCTATTGGGCATACTTCATTAATTGGAGTTCCTTTCCTTACGCCGATAAGATTGCTATGGCAGAAAAACTACTCCCGATAGCCGTTTCCATAGGTGTGCGCGGAGAAAAGACCGTCAAACGTTTGCGTGCCGACATAGCCGATTGGAGTAATACAATTGCCAAAAAGGAAGAAGAGGAAGAAGCTAAGCGCGAAGTCCCTTACGTTTGGAGAAAGTGGATAAGCCCCTATCACGCCGGACTCGTCGATCCCCAAAACTACGAAACAAAAGAGGAGTACGACGAAGCCTTGTGCCAAAAGTTAGATCAAATGGACGCCGAGCGCAAAGAAAAACTGCGACTCCTCTACCTCGATGAAACGCCTCTTCAAGTTTGCCTCGTGGACGTGTACGGGCACGCCGATAAAGCCTTATACTACGGTACAAACGGACTCGATCTAAAAATAGGCGACTACGTTATCGTTCCGTACGGCGAGCGTAACTCGGAAGAACGCGGCGTGATAGTCGCGGTTGGCACGTGCACACCGTCTTCATTGCCATTCCCTCGCGAAAAACTCAAAAACGTCCTGCGCGCCTCCGTCGAAAAGAATAAAAAGAACCGTAACGGCAAGTGATATACATCGCTAACGCGACGGTGATATACACGTCCCGTTGGGACGCGGTAAAGGATAATTTGATTAGAAAAACCTAATATGTACTTTTTCGGCTCTGTAATACTTTACGGAGCCGATTTACTTTTGTTCAAGCGGTCCCCACCCGCCATTAAGAATGACATACATCGCTTGCGCGACGGTGATATACGCAAGCGGTGCTTGCGGTGATATACACTGCCTGACGGCAGCGGTGATATACACGTCCCGTTGGGACGCGGTAAAGGATAATTTGATTAGAAAAACCTAATATGTACTTTTTCGGCTCTGTAATACTTTACGGAGCCGATTTACTTTTGTTCAAGCGGTCCCCACCCCTGAGAATTATATACATCGCCTACGGCGACGGTGATATACACG
>CAVIFU010000082.1:0-3677 GCA_963642145.1 Ruminococcus bicirculans (ex Wegman et al. 2014) | reverse complement strand
CGGTACCCGTGTAACCTGTTACGGTATAGGACTCGCTCGAAGAATCGTAGCTATAGATAAGTCCCTCGGTGCCGACAATAACTTTATCTCCACAACGCGTGCATGCGCCGTCTACATAGTTATGTCCGAGGGCTTCAATCTCTACGTAGGTAGTGTAATCACAGTTTTCACAAGTGACATAGGCATCCCAACCGATATCGGTACATGTTGCGGCTTGTGCATCGTGGTTTACCGGCTTATGGGCTGCAAAAATAGTTTCAGATTCGAGAGTGATGTTGCAAACCGTACACTCTTTGTGTTTTACGCCATCTACGGTGCAAGTTGCGGTTTTATCTACTATCCAATCGCTCGGCGTATGCCCGAGAGCAGAAATTTCTACATAAGTAGTATAATCGCAGTCCTCGCAGGTAACGTATGTGTCCCAACCTATTTCCGTACAGGTAGGTGCCTGCGCTTCGTGGGATACCAAGCTGTGCGACGCGGGATGTGCGACAACTATGTACGCTTTGGCTAACACGCCGCTACCGTCGGTTGCCTTGGCAATAACCGTAGCACTGCCCATATTCACGGCGGTAATTACGCCGTTATCAACCGTTACGATGTCCTCATCCGACGAGCTCCAGCTCAACGCGACGTTTGTGGCATCCACAGGAAGTACCAGCGCTTCTATGGTAACGGTGGATCCGAGATCCATTGTCTTTGCACTAATCGACAGATAAATATCGGTTACGCGTATTATCTTCTTGGTTACCTTAACCGTAACGGTCTTGCTAAATCCGCCGTCTGCGGTAATTACGGTTATTTTCGCTTCGCCTACGCTCCACGCCTTGATTACGCCGTCCTCTACCGTGGCAATGTTGGGGTTACCGGTATACCAAATAACGTTCTTGTTGCTTGCGTTGGACGGAGTAACTGTTGCTTTGACGGTGACCGCATCGCCCTCAACCATCTCGATCGACGTCTTGTCAAGAGTCAAGCCCGTTACGGGATACTCGGGGACTACCACACTAATTGCTACCGTGGCGGTTGCTCCTCTATAATTGATTTCGACAGATGTATTGCTTACCTGCAATGCCGAATTCGGCGATACGCTGTATCCGCTAATCTCTCTCGACAGTCCGGAAGTGTAGTATGCTTTGACTACCATGCCGCTACCATCAAAATAGTCGCCTACTTTGTATTCGGTTTTGGCAGGTTGTGTAGCTATCTCTATACGCTCGACAGTCCCGTACTTAATGACGTCTTCGATAAGATTCATGAGACGCATAAGTTCATCGGCAAAGTTGCCGTAAATATTTGCAAGTATACCCTCGGTGCTATCGGTAAGGTCGCGATATATGTTGTAAAAACATGTATTCGTTACGACAGACGTGATAACTCTCTCTCGCACCAATTCGTCAATCATTTGCTCCATCGACGTAATACCATAGTTGTTATCTACTTTATAGTCGGCGTCGGTAACGACAATGTAGAACGTCGTGGCTTCAGCGCGACTATCGAGCTCTCCTGCCATTTTGAGGGCGTCAATAACTGTTTCTTCTCTGTCTCCGCCTCCGTTTACGCTCAACGATGCTATCGCTTGTTTATACGCGTTCACGTCAATGTACCATTCGGAAGAACCGTTGTAAATTATCTTCGTGGAATCATCTCCGTCGCAAGTGATGTCCCTATACTCCAACAAAGCCCAACGGACAGATATGCCGGCAGTCTCTAAGTTACTTGCGAACGTCTTTATGTTCGTCTTTACATTGTTTATTTCATCACTCATAGAGCCGGTCGTGTCCACTATGAATACGATATCGGCTGTACCGTACATCCTTTCGGAAAGTTCAAACTCTATGGTGGCTTTCCCTTCCACGCCTTTTCTAAACGCAAAACCGGTCTCCAGTGTCAACTCGCCATACATTGTGTGCTTACCGGCTACAGTGCTGTCATACTCGTACGAAGACCATGTTACGGGCAAATAGTATACGTATCCCTCGGAGGAGTGAACTTCCGCCGTTGTGGGCAAGCCCAAGCCTTCATAACTCGTGCCAAGCGGCAATTTGCCTAAATCCATTACAGGAATTTCGGTAATAAGTATCGATTGGACGTTGGCACTCGCCGTTACGCTGTTTTCGCATTGCAATTCGTATCCGTACGGCGGATAAACGGTTCCCGAAATGGTCTTCTTGCCATACTCGGTAGCAACATAGCCGGCTTTTGACCATATTACGTTGACCGACATGGTGGATTCGTCTTCCAATACCGCCTCTACCATATCCGGCAAAGCAAGCGCCTTAAACGAGGTATTGTACGGTACATCGCCCAAATCAACGCCTCTCAAACTGACTATCTTGTAGGTTTTGTTCTCTATCGCTTTGTACGTTGCCGTTACGTCCGTATCTGCGACAATCACGCCCTGCACTACGGCTATATCAACTATGTAACCATCTTTTACCGGAGATTCAATATGATATTTTTCACCTGCAATATAACGATGCGTAAAGCTCGCGTATGCCGCTTCGCCATCGCTATATACGTATTTTATAGTCAGATCATATTGCTTAACGTGGCACCTGTCACATTCCTTATCGTTGAAAGTATGTCCTGTTGCCGGTAAAACGACTTCTTCAATGATGTAACCGCATGTCATACATTCTCTGTGTTTCGCGCCGTCTTCCGTGCAGGTCGCCTCGGTATCTACGATCCAGTCACTTGTTGTATGACTCGCTTTAAGCTCTTCTCGTTCAAGTTCCGCGTGACATACCGTGCACTCTTTGTGCCGTGTGCCATCCACCGTGCAAGTAACAGCTCTATCCACTATCCAGTCACTCGGGGTGTGCCCGTTTGCAGGGATCGTTTCCTTCACAAGCTCCGTGTGACATACGGTACACTCTTGGTACTTCGTACCATCTGTCGTGCAGGTGGCTTCTTTATCTACAATCCAGTTGCTCGGTGTATGCTTGCTAAGCGCGATCGTTTCCGTCGTGAGCATATTATGGCATACCGTGCATTCCTTGTGCCTCGTACCGGTTTCGGTGCAAGTTGCTTCCTTATCCACAATCCAAGCGCTCGGTACGTGGGCATAATCTATCTCCTCTACGTCGAGCTCCTCGCCGCAAACCGTACACTCTTTGTGTTTACTGCCCTTTTCTGTGCAAGTCGCCTCGACATCGATTATCCAAGCGCTCGCTTTGTGCGTACCTATAATTTCTTCGTAGGTCGAATAGTCGCATCCGGCTCTCTTACACTTGTCGTAAGCCTCCCAGCCGATCTCGATGCACGTTGCCTCTTTGGCTTCGTAATGCTCCAAATCGTGCCCGAGAGCTTTGACAACGCCGGTTTCGACCTCGTCACAATCGGAACAGGTGCGCTTTATCGCGCCCTTTTCGGTACACGTGACCACTTTTGTCATTTCCCATTCGCTCCATACGTGTGTTTGTGTTTCTTCGCCACATGCGACTAAGCACATTGTGAGTACAGATATACACAATACCAACAACAGTAATTTGGCTACCTTTTTCATCTCGATTCTCCTTTTTATACATATAAATAGCCGTCGGAGAACACTCCGACGGCCGATTGTGTTAAATTATTGTACTACACTACAAAAAAACTCTATGCTTTGGGCATAGTTATACGTCTGTCTGTCTGTCTGTCTGTCTGTCTGTCTGTCTGTCTGTCTGTCTGTCTGT
>CAVIFU010000081.1:0-3706 GCA_963642145.1 Ruminococcus bicirculans (ex Wegman et al. 2014) | reverse complement strand
CGCCCATCGGGCGTGTATATCACCGTCGCCGTAGGCGATGTATATAATTCTCAGTGGTGGGGACCGATTGAACAAAAGTAAATCGGCTCCGTAAAGTCATACAGAGCCGAAAAAGTATATATTAGGTTTTAATCATAGAATCCTTTACCGTCGCGATAGCGATGTATTTTTTGGTTCGAGAGTTTAAGAGAGTTCTTACTTTTATTACGGCACATACTCGAATTCGATATCTAATATACACACGGTGTCGCCTTCTTTCATGCCTTTTTGGAGAAGGGCGTCGATGACGCCTTTTTCGCGAAGGGCGCGTTGGAACCAGCGGAAAGATTGTCCGTCGCTTAGGACAACTCGGCGCGCAAGCTCCTCGACATAACCGCCGGTTACGTAGTATACGCCGTTTTCGACGTTAACCTCAAAGGACGTCCTGTCCTCGGCTTCGTACTCGAAGGGGATAAAATCGAGCGGTGCCGGTGGCGGTAACTCTTTCAGGCGCTCCGATATGGCGTGTTTAAGCTCGGCAACGCCCATCGTCGTGGCTGACGAAATGCGCATGGCTTTTTTGCCGGCAACAGACTCAAGCTCGGCTATTTTGTCTTCGTCAACGCCGAGATCGCATTTGTTGGCAACGAGAATCTCGGGAAGTTCCGAAAGCTCCGGAGAATAATTGTATAGCTCCTTACGGATGATTTTGTAGTCCTCAACGGGATCGCGACCCTCGGATCCGCTTATGTCTACAAGATGAATGATCAGTCTGACGCGCTCAACGTGGCGCAAAAAGCTGTGTCCGAGTCCGACGCCTTCCGCCGCTCCTTCTATGAGTCCCGGAATGTCCGCGACGACGTAACTCGAATCGAAATCGGATACAACGCCGAGATTCGGCGAAAGTGTGGTGAAATGGTATCCGGCTATTTTGGGACGTGCCGACGATATGACCGACAGCAATGTCGATTTGCCTACGTTCGGGAAACCGACCAAGCCGACGTCGGCTATCGTTTTGAGTTCGAGCTTGATTTTGCGTTCCTTGGTCTTGATTCCGCTCTCCGAATATCCCGGACTGCGGTGCGTGGGCGTTGCAAAACGTGCGTTGCCTCTGCCGCCCTTGCCGCCCTTGAAAATAAGGACGTCAACGCCGTTTTCGTAGATGTCGGCAATGACGCCGTCCGTTTCCGCATCCTTGATGATCGTTCCGCACGGAACTTTGATGATTAGGTCTTTGCCGGACTTGCCGTTGCAGTGCGCCCCCTCTCCGTCCGCGCCGTCCTCAGCCTTGAAATGCTGAGTGTATCGGAAAGATATGAGCGTGTTCATGGAATTGTCACCGCGAAAATATATGCTGCCGCCGTTGCCGCCGTCTCCGCCGTCCGGACCGCCTGCCGCTACGTACTTCTCCCTATGCCAAGCTACGGCACCTTTGCCGCCGTTGCCTGCCTTGCAATAAATTACCGCCGAATCCAAAAACATTATGCTTTCTCCTTATAGTATCTGCATTCTTCCGTAAGTGCGCATCCGCCGCAATTAGGGCGCTGCGCCTTACATACGTATCTCCCCTGAAATATCAACGTGTGATGCAATGCGTTCCGGTCCGACTCCGCATAGGCGTTTTTGAGATCACGCTCCACCTTTTCCGGAGTATTGCCGTCACTTAATCCGAGTCTGCGCGCGACGCGATATACATGCGTGTCAACCGGCATCGCCGGGACGCCGTATGCCACGGTCAGCACCACCGACGCCGTCTTGCGCCCTACTCCCGGAAGGGTGAGTAGCTCCTCCATCGTGCGCGGAACCTCACCGCCGAAACGCTCCGTAATCGCCTCGGACGCCGATATGATGTTGGCGCCCTTGTTATTGTAGAATCCGCACGAGTATATATACGGTTTGAGATCCTCTACCGTCAATTGCGCGAACGCTTCCGGCGTGTCGTATGCTTTGAAAAGCTCCTCCGTAACGGCGTTGACGCGCTTGTCCGTGCACTGCGCGCTGAGTATCACCGCCACAAGCAACTCGAACGGCGTGCCGAACCTCAGCTCGCATCCGGCATTCGGATGCGCCTTTTGCAACTTGCGCAAGATGATTTCCGTATTATCCATATTTCAATTATACATTAAAACGGAAAAAACGGAAACGATTTTACGCTACTTTGCAAATATCCCTTGGAAAGTTTTGAGCCCGAGCTCGGAAATAAGCGTTCTGACTCGACTCTCGAACCCTCCGTTGAATACCACCGAAAGTCCGCAACTTACACCGAGCTTGCGCGGAGTGTTGATTACCGTGGAAATTATCCCCTCCGCTTTTAACGCTCTGTTGAGGCTAAACGCTTCGCTCCTCGACTTGAACGCGCATAAATAATTCATACCCACCCCCGTATATATTGTTGTTCCTCTTAATACACTATATTATGTTGGCTATCAAACCGTGTATTTACCTCGATAATTCGGCTACCTCCAAATTCAAGCCGCGCGCCGTGCTGAACGCCGTCAAACATGAATTGAAGCGCTCCGCAAACCCCGGGCGCGCCGGACACAAACCTTCCATACGCGCCGGCGAAAAAGTAGAATCCGTGCGCGCGGATATATCAGAGTTCGTCGGGAAGCCTAACGTCGTTTTTACCAAAAACTGCACGGAAGCATTAAACCTCGCCATACTCGGCAGCTGTCCGAAAGGCGAAATCATTACCACCGTGTACGAGCACAACAGCGTATTGCGACCGCTGGAATTGTTGAAATCTAAGGGCATTAAAGTCAGGTACTTGTCCTCGCCCGACAGAATTATTACTCCCGATCTTTTACGCAAAAACATAACTCCTAAGACAAGCCTTGCGGTAATATCCGAAATGGGCAACGTCACGGGAGATATACAAAATATTCACGCTTTGGGTGCCGTGCTACGCGAATACGGTATCCCGTTCGTTGTTGACGCGGCTCAATCAATGGGACACACCGAGCCCGATTACAAAGACGTAAGTTACGTTTGCGCCGCCGGGCACAAGGGCTTGCACGCGCCGCAAGGAACGGGATTTTTGGCGTTCGGCTTGAACCTTAAACTCATGCCGATACTCTACGGCGGAACGGGTACGGAAAGCGAATCGCTGTCACAACCCGACACTCCGCCCGAAGGGTACGAAAGCGGAACGCTGAACACGCCTGCCATCGCGGGACTCGGAGAAGGTCTTAAGTGGACAAGTCAACGCTTAGTCAAAATCAGGCGCAAATTAAACGAATTAAGCGCGTATCTAAATTCGGAACTCAAAAAAATCGACGGAATTATTCTGTATACGAACAACGATAACGGCGTTATTTCATTTAACTACGGAGATTACGGATCAACGGATCTTGCCGATTTGCTCGATCAAAAATACAATATTGCCACACGCGCCGGACTGCACTGCGCGCCGCTTGCGCATAAGGCTTTGGGAACGTTAAAGCGTGGCACCGTGCGCATAAGTATAGGCGTGAATAACAGCTACGAAGATGTTGAAGCGGTTGTGACGGCGATACGCGCTTTATAATATACATCGCCTACGGCGACGGTGATATACACGTCCCGTTGGGACGCGGTAAAGGATTGCTTGATAGAATACAACGCCGTTGGCGTCGGTGATATACACGCCCGGTGGGCGCGGTGATATACGCCGTTGGCACGGCGGTGATATACACGCCCGGTGGGCGCGGTGATATACATCGCCTACGGCGACGGTGATATACACGTC
>CAVIFU010000080.1:0-3764 GCA_963642145.1 Ruminococcus bicirculans (ex Wegman et al. 2014) | reverse complement strand
ATCGCACCGTCGTTACGCTTGACGGTTTGCGCCCGGTTATCAAAATAAACAAGTAGCGCAAACGCTCAGAATTATCCGATTTATTTAGTTGATTTTTAGTTAAGTATTGATTTAAGCGGAGTACGGTGTTAGAATAGTTGCCGTAACGGAGGCTATATGAAAAAATCAGGGATACGTAAAAAAATTGTTTTGACTGTTGTCGCGGTAATAGTTGCCGTGTTGCTTATAAATTTTGTGTTTTTGCCGATGACCGGCTCTATATCGCGTACGGACAGTCCGATAGCGGAAGGTAATTCGTATATCGTCAATAAGGACGGCAAAACGGCTTTGATAAGCGCGCATAGGGCGGGCGGCGATCTTGCGCCGGAAGAGACTCTCAAAGCGTTTGAGCTTTGCATGCAAGCTACAGACTATCGCGTCGATATCGTGGAGTTCGACTTGCACCTGACCAAGGACGAAAAACTTGTCCTTTTGCATGACGATACCGTCAATCGCACTTCAAACGCCACCGAGGCGTACGGCGACAAAAAAGTCAAAGTCAAGGATAAAACGCTTACAGAACTCAAAGAACTCAATTTCGGCGAGAATTTTCAAGCGCTCGACGGCAGCTATCCTTATCGCGGATTGCGAGGAGCCGATATTCCCGAAAACGTCAAGATTTTGGCTCTCGACGAGATACTTACCTACCTGACGTCTGTCAGATCCGATCTCAGATACATCATCGAGATTAAGGACGGCGGCAAGACCGGTGAAAAAGCTACCGATATTCTCTGCGCGACGCTCAAACGTTTCGGCATAGAAGATCAAGTCATACTCGGTACATTCAAGGATAATGTCACAAGGTACATGACAAAGAATTATTCGCATATTTCGAGATCGGCAAGCATTGCGGAAGTTTTCGGATTCTACTTTTCGTTCCTATACGGAGTCAAGGACGTCAAGACGGACTTTAACGTTTTGCAAATCCCCATGGGCAACGACGTCATTTATAATCTCGCAACGCCGGAATTTATAGAGTACGCCCACGCGCACGGCATCGCCGTACAGTATTGGACGATAAACGATAAGGACGATATCCGCAACTTGATCGCGTCGGGCGCAGACGCCATCATTACCGATAACCCGGAAGCGGCTACGGAATGCTCCATTCGTAGCGCGGCGCCTATATTATAAGGTAATATTATAATACGGCGCGTCCTCCCGAGAAGAAAGGCGCGCCGCGGCGAGACGCAAAAAATTTCTTTGCAAAAAAATTAAAAAATATGCGCTAATTATTTGACAAGCCTTTGCTAAGATGGTATTATAACAAAGCTGTCGATTTTCGAGGCAGTATATATGTACCTTAAAACATATAGCCCGTACGGGGGTATAGCTCAGTTGGTAGAGCACCTGCTTTGCAAGCAGGGGGTCTGCGGTTCGAATCCGCATATCTCCACCACTTCATATAGGCTGGTAGCTCAGCAGGTTAGAGCACGCGCCTGATAAGCGCGAGGTCGGTGGTTCGAGTCCACTTCAGCCTACCACCCGTAAGGGAATTGGCACCTTGACAACTGCATACAAGAAGAGTAGACATAAAAAATCGAAAAATATCTTTTAACAAAATGCGAAAGTAATACGAAAAAGCGTATCTAAGTAGCTGAGATATTTTGCTGAGGAAAGACCTATAATAATGTTCTTAAATAAAGATCGAGACGAAAGACGAGATTAAGCTATAAAGAGCGTAGGGTGGATGCCTTGGCACTAGGCGCCGAAGAAGGACGTGACAAGCTGCGAAAAGCCACGGGGAAGTGCAAATGACTTTTGATCCGTGGATATCCGAATGAGGGAACTCAACACAAGCGATTGTGTTATCCGTATCTGAATACATAGGATACAGGAAGGGAACCCGGGGAACTGAAACATCTTAGTACCCGGAGGAAGAGAAAGAAAATAATCGATTTCCTGAGTAGTGGTGAGCGAAAGGGAAAGAGCCCAAACCGAGATATAGCGATATATTTTGGGGTATGGACGCTCGTAATCTACCGACCTATGTAGCCGAACGCAACTGGAAAGTTGGACCAAAGGAGGTAAAAGTCCTGTAGGCGAAACGTAGGGAGGGGAGGAGCGTATCCGGAGTACCACAGGACACGAGGAATCCGGTGGGAAGGCGGGAGGACCATCTCCCAAGGCTAAATACGACCTAGTGACCGATAGAGTATAGTACCGTGAGGGAAAGGTGAAAAGAACCCCGGGAGGGGAGTGAAAGAGAACCTGAAACCCTATGCTTACAAGCAGACACAGCACGCAAGTGTGGTGTCGTACTTTTTGTAGAACGGGCCGGCGAGTTACGGTGTGTAGCGAGGTTAAGGTATTAAGTACCGGAGCCGAAGCGAAAGCGAGTTTGAACAGAGCGAATATAGTTGCATGCCGTAGACCCGAAACCGATTGACCTAACCATGAGCAGGTTGAAGCAGTGGTAAGACACTGTGGAGGACCGAACCCACGTTCGTTGAAATGCCCGGGGATGACTTGTGGTTAGCGGAGAAATTCCAAACGAAATCGGATATAGCTGGTTCTCCTCGAAATAGCTTTAGGGCTAGCCTCTAATAAGAGTACCGAAGGTAGAGCACTGAATAGCCTAGGGGGTTTCACGACTTACCGAAGCTTATCAAACTTCGAATGACGGATACTTGATATTAGGGAGTCAGACAGCGAGAGATAAGTTCCGTTGTCAAAAGGGAAACAGCCCAGATCTACAACTAAGGTCCCTAAGTTACAGTTAAGTGGTAAAGGATGTTCCACTGCAGAAACAACCAGGATGTTGGCTTAGAAGCAGCCACACATTCAAAGAGTGCGTAATAGCTCACTGGTCGAGTGGCGGAGCGCCGAAGATTATCGGGGCTAAAACTGTACACCGAAGTTTAGGAATGCGCGGAGCGCATTGGTAGAGGAGCAATGTATACGGGCTGAAGCGTAAGCGGAAGCATACGTGGACTGTATACAAGAGAGAATGCCGGCATAAGTAGCGAGAATGGAGTGAGAATCTCCATCGTCGAAAGTCTAAGGTTTCCCGGGGAAGGTTCGTCCCCCCGGGGTTAGTCGGGGACTAAGGGGAGGCCGAAGGGCGTACCTGATGGACAACAGGTAGATATTCCTGTACTACCCCAAGTCGCCTAAATGAAGCAATGACACAGAAGGATAGTCCGTGCGCGACGATGGACAGTTGCGTACAAATCAAGAGGTTGGTAAGCAGTTAAGTACACTTACCGTTAGACTGATTGATGATGTGGAGTGAAAACTAGTAGCGAAGCGGATGAATTCACGCTGGCGAGAAAAGTTGCTAAATATGACGAAGGGTACCCGTACCGCAAACCGACACAGGTAGACGGCAAGAAAATTGCAAGACGAGCGGGAGAACCATTGTTAAGGAACTCTGCAAAATGACCCCGTAACTTCGGGAGAAGGGGTGCCTCCGCGAGGAGGCCGCAGTGAAGAGGCCCAAGCGACTGTTTATCAAAAACACAGGTTTCTGCAAAAACGTAAGTTGAAGTATAGGAGCTGACGCCTGCCCAGTGCTGGAAGGTTAAGGGGAAGTGTTAGAGCAATCGAAGCACCGAACTTAAGCCCCAGTGAACGGCGGCCGTAACTATAACGGTCCTAAGGTAGCGAAATTCCTTGTCAGGTAAGTTCTGACCCGCACGAATGGCGTAACGACTTGGGCGCTGTCTCAACAGTGGACCCGGCGAAATTGTAGTATACGTGAAGATGCGTATTACCCGCGACTG
>CAVIFU010000079.1:0-4256 GCA_963642145.1 Ruminococcus bicirculans (ex Wegman et al. 2014) | reverse complement strand
GCGGGTGTTTATATTCCGCTTTACTATTACGAAAAATACGGCGACGACAGACTGCTGAAAGAAAACTACGAAGGCATAATCAAGTATGCCGAGTTTATGGTAAAACGTGCGGGCAGATGGGGAGGCGTTTACGCAAAGCCGATATTTATGTCCCGTAAGAACAGAAAGTATTTCGTCAACTGCGGACAGTCGTACGGCGAATGGGCAGAGCCTAACGACGTAATGGCGTTTCAGTGGTTCGATTTTGCCTCTCCGCATCCCGAAGAATCTACGGCGTACACATATTTTACCCTTAAAAGAGTATTGGAAATTGCAGATATTCTCGGTAAAAACGACGATAAACGCCTTAAAAAAATAAAGGAATACAGCGAAGGCGCAAAACGCGCTTACAAGGAATACGTGTCAAAGCCTAAGTATTCGCTCGATACGGACAGACAGGCAAAACTCGTACGTCCGCTCTATATGGGATTGCTTGACGAAGACCAAACCGAATTTGCAAAGAAACGGCTTATTAAGGCTATGGACAACTACGGTTGGCGTATCGGTACCGGCTTTTTGTCAACGCCGTTCATTATGGACGTGCTTGCGGATATAAATATCGAATACGCCTATAAACTTCTCGAAAACGAACGGTGTCCCGGTTGGTTGTTTATGCCGAAAACGGGAGCAACGACCATTTGGGAAGACTGGGAAGGTCCGTCCACAACGGACAAAGGTTGCGCTTCGCTCAATCACTATTCCAAAGGCGCAGTGTGCGAATGGCTCGTGCGTTGTATGTGCGGTATAAACGTTGCGGGCGAAAACAACTTTTTGATTGCCCCGAAAGTCGGCGGTAAAGAAACCTATGCAAAATGCGAATATCGGAGCGTTTACGGCACAGTGTCGAGCGCATGGGAAAGAAAGGGCGATAAAGTGCATTATACGATTGAAATTCCGTCGAATACGACTGCCGAAATCGTTATCGGCGACAAAACTCAAACCGTCGGAGCGGGCAAATACGAATTTTGTTCGGAGGATTGAAACAATGAGTAAAAAAATATGCAGTATAGCCATACCGGTTTTTCTGTACGTTGCGGCGATGACGATCTTTGCTTTTTTCGATCTGAATATTTCCATAGCCTTGCTTAACAAAGAAAGCCTTTTTGCAAAAATCTTCGAAGCAATAGCAGAGGTTCCTTTTACATTTATCGCGCTTACAGGATTTACGGTATTGTTTTTAATGCGCAATAAGGACGTTAAATGGAAAAATGTACTCGTTGCTGTTATTTCGATTGTAGGAATGCTCGCTTACGGTTTTTTGATGCCGTTCTTTGTGCTTAACTATTTGAAGATAAACGGCGCTTGGATATACGGAGTGGCGCTTATGTTGCCCAATTGCGCCGTGTCATACATGGCGTTAAGGCGTCTTTGCAAAAAATACGGAAGTCAACTGAAAGTCGTTGCAATAATAGCCGTATTGACCATTCTGGCTGAGCAAATATCGGTGAACATCTTGAAATTCGTTTGGGGACGTCCTCGCATGAGAGATTTGATAAGTCCATATTCAGACTTTCGCGCATGGTATTTGCCGAATTGGTTCGGAGGAGGCGATTCTTTCCCCTCGGGACACTCTGCAAACGCGGCATGCGTTGTCGTTCTCACATTGTTACCCGATGTATTTTCAAAGCGGAAGAAAGTCTGCTATGCAGTGTGTGTAGCGGTTTGCTATCTTTGGCTTATCACCGTAATGATTGCTCGTATTGTCGCAGGCGCGCATTTCGCATCCGACGTAACCACCGGCGCAGCCATAACTCTCGGGATTTTCTATTCGTTAAAATACGTTTTTATAATAAAGCGAGGCAAGCCCACGATGATTTGAAGGGGAAAATCGAAAGAACAAATTAAGCCGACGTCGAATTGACGTAAATTGACGTTTGTGCTTTCCGTAAAAGTTGCGGTACCGTAAAACAATTACAACTATTGATACAGTCGACGATTTTGCGGTCGGCTACGAACAAAAACTATGAACAACAAATACTATCTTGCAATAGATCTCGGAGCGTCAAGCGGACGGCATATCGTCGGTTGGAAGGAAGACGGAGAGATAAAAACCAAAGAAATATACCGCTTTGAAAACCATATGGACAACGAAGGCGGTCATCTCGTTTGGAATACAAAAAGACTGTTTAATGAGATTAAAAACGGACTTAAAAAGGCTTTTTCGCAATACGAGAGTATCGAAAGCCTTGCGATAGATACGTGGGGCGTGGACTACGTTCTCATAAAAGACGGCAAACCCGTGTTGCCTTGCTATGCATACAGAGATTCGAGAACCGAGGGCGCAATCGAAGAGATAAACTCAAAGATTTCGTTCGAAACGTTCTATTTGCGCACGGGCATACAGTTCCAGCCTTTCAACACCGTGTATCAGCTTTATGCCGATAACGAAGAAGGGCGTTTGGAGGGCGTTTCGACGTTCCTTATGATGCCCGAGTATTTCGGCTATCTGCTTACGGGCAATATGGTGAAGGAATACACGAACGCAACCACGACGGGGCTTGTAAACTGCAAAACGAGAAAGTTCGATACGGACCTTATTCAATCTCTCGGTTTACCGCTTCGGATGTTCCCGTCGCTCGATATGCCGGGGACGTTCGTCGGAAAACTCAATAGTGACGTAGCAAAAGAAGTGGGCGGTCAAACGACGGTAAAACTCTGTCCGTCGCACGATACGGCAAGCGCGTTTTATGCCGTCGACAACGAAGACGACAGCGTGCTTATTTCAAGCGGAACGTGGGCGATTCTCGGCGCAAAGATAAAAGAAGCCAACGTGTCGAGAGATGCTTTGAGATACAATTTCGCAAACGAAGGCGGAGTCGGAAACTTCCGTTTTTTGAAGAACATCACGGGTATGTGGATAAACGTGTGCCTAAAAAACGTATTTGGCAGAAGTTTTGACGAGATGACGCGTCTTGCGAGCGAAAGTATGTTTGACGGTACGTTTGACGTCAATGCCAAAGAGTTTTCTTTGCCCGAAAATATGGACAAGAAAATCAATAACCGGTTTGAAAGTTGCAATCTCAATGCGCCGAAAACGGAAGGTGACTTGTATCGCAGTGCGTACAGGTCTATGGCAATGGGATATAAAAAAGCAATTGACGATTTGGAAAAATGCGAAAACCGTACGTTCGATAAGATTTACATCGTAGGCGGTGGCGCAAACAACAAGTTGGTCAACGAATTTACAAGAGAATTTACAAACAAAGAAGTCGTCGCAATGCCTATAGAAGCAACGGCGATAGGCAATCTGAAAAGCCAAATGGAGTTATAAACTATGAGTTATCGGGAAGCGAAAGAAGTTTACGCAAAGATAGGCGTAGACACGGAACAAGCGATTGAAAAACTTAAAAATACCGCAATTTCGGTGCATTGTTGGCAAGGCGACGACGTTGTAGGTCTTGACGGTGGCGGTGCTGCGTCGGGCGGTATTCAAACGACCGGCAATTATCTCGGACGTGCAAGAAACTTTGAAGAACTCAAAGAAGATTTGAGAAAAACGTTTTCGCTTATGCCGGGCAAGAAAAGGCTCAATTTGCACGCAAGTTATGCAATTCTTAACGGCGAGAAAGTGGACAGAAACGCATATCGTCCCGAACATTTTGCACCTTGGGTCGAGTTTGCCAAAGAGATAGGACTTGACGGAATAGATTTCAATCCCACGATGTTCTCACACCCGATGGTAAAGGGCGGACTTACGCTTTCATCACCCGACGAAAACGTGCGCAAATTTTGGATTGAGCATTGCAAGGCGTGTATCCGCATTTCCGAATATTTCGCAAAGGAAATGAACAGCCATTGTCTTATGAATATTTGGATTCCAGACGGATTCAAGGACGTTCCCGCGGACAGACTTACTCCGAGACTTCGCCTTAAAGAGAGTCTTGACGAGATTTTGAAAAAACCGTATGACAAGAAGAAAGTTGTCGTTGCGGTGGAAAGCAAAGTGTTCGGCATAGGCGTTGAAAGTTATACGGTGGGTAGCAACGAGTTCTATCAGAACTATGCGGCAAAAAACGATATTTGTTGCTTGCTTGACAACGGTCATTATCATCCGCTCGAATACGTCAGCGACAAAATTCCTGCGTTGCTTGCTTTCTATGATAAAGTTGCGCTTCACGTAACGCGCGGAGTGAGATGGGATAGCGACCACGTCGTTTTGTTTGAAGACGAACTCAAAGAGATTGCAAAAGAGATTGTAAGAAACGACGCGCTTGACA
>CAVIFU010000078.1:2143-4347 GCA_963642145.1 Ruminococcus bicirculans (ex Wegman et al. 2014) | reverse complement strand
CATTTTTTTGCTGCCGTAGCCTTGGAGGGAGAACTCGCCTGCGGTGATGTTGCCGTAAACGTTTATCGTGGTTACGCCAAAGTCCCCGAGGTGGATGTTACCGACTGTTTGGTTAATTGTCTTAGAGCCGTTGTAGGTAATTTCGAGCCGGCTTCCTTCCTTCATCCAGATGAGAGAGCCCTCATCGGCTGCGTTTTCTATGGCGTCAATCAAAACGATGTCTTGGGTTATTATGAGTTTTTGGCTATCGAGGTAGAGCGAAGAAGCGCCTATGACCTTTGCGCCGTAGTTGATAATCTGCTTACACTCGACGTTGATCGTTGCAAATTGCACAAACGGGAACTGCTTTTTGTTGTACAGCGCCTCGGTATTGGTACCGCCCGAGTAATTGTTGACAAGGAAGGGCTGGCGAAGCGTTGCGTCACTATTTGCCGTAATTGTGCCTTCGCCGGTTACCCGACCTACCACGTCAAGGTATCCGTTTAGGGCGATATTGCCGTTATTTACGATTTGCGCATACGCGCCGGAAGTGTGACCTTGGGCGGTTTGCGACTTATGGTGTTGAACGCCGCCGACAATGAGTTTGCCGTTGACGGTGAGCGTTTTGCCCTCAGCAACGGTAAGCGTGACGTAGGGGGTTACGCCGCTAAACCAACTTGTTCTTTCATTCGCTCCTGCGCTCGCGTAGCCCGTGAGATCGGTATTGGCGTAGGGGAGGAGTAGCGTAACGCCCGAAGGGATGGTAACGTCAGCCGTAAGCGTGTAGTCGCGGAACAACGTAATCGTGCCGGCATTGCTTCCTAACGCCTCTATTGCGCTACTCAAATCGGCGTATCCCGTGCCGTTTACAAAAATCGGCGTGCTTTCCAAAGCATAGACAGCCTCTACGGATGTTACTTCGTCTATGAGGCTTAAGGTATAGGTAGCGTCGCGGCTGAGAAGCTTGCCGTTCGAGCGCCAGCCGACAAACGGTTCAGATGCGTTTGTATTGGTAGCGGTCAGCGTGACGGGCGTGCCTCTACCGAGCGTTGCGCCTGACGTTATGCTCGCGCCGTTAGCGGTTGCGGTTATGGTTGCGGTATTTACGTTAGAGCTAAATTCTATGGTAGCGTCACCCGTCACAAACATCACGTTGGCAATGGCAAACGCGTCCGCGCTATCGTTCGCGCTATCTTTATCATCCCAATCCTTGACGTAGGCAAGATATATTGTGGTTTTGGCGCCTTCGTCCGCGCTAACGGCAACGGAACCTTTCAGCCAACCCAAACTACCCGAGCAGGTTTTATAGCCCTCTTGGTAATCTGTTACAGTCGTTGTTTGCCCCATGAAATAACCGGTTGCCTGTGCAGCGCCCTTTACAAATATTTTATATGCCCACTCCGGCTTGTAGTTAATGCCGTATACGGCAATGTCTCCGACATTTTTTATTTCGTAAGTTGTTCCCTTATAATTCATTCCCATTGGAGTTTCGCCTCTGTTGGGAGTATCAACATAGTAGTCAAATACAAGTACGCCGGTACCGGTTACCTCAAAGGCTATGTAGGACGATTTCCCATGCACGCCTTTACCCATCAAGGAAGAAACAAAAGCCTGCCTACCGTCTGCGGATTGCGCGGGATAGTAGACAAACGGGTAAGTGCAGTCGTTTTTAATTGTAATCAGGTTTTTGTAGCCGTCGGCGATCAGATAGTCGTTGATATCGAGATTTGCCACTACATTGAGCACCAATTTGGTTGCGCCGTCGCCCTCGCCGTACACGAAGGCAATTTCTCTTGAAATGTATACGCCTTCCGTAATGGTGTAGGTGTAGTAGTTGCCTTCTCTTTGCATGGAGGCGCTTTCGCCGGCGTAGCTATCGGATATAATGGTCATAACGCCGTCTATGATAGGCGCGGTTACCACCAATTGAGCATTCTCGACGGGAGAGTCGAACGTTATTACATCGTAGTTATGCTTGGTTTCCGCTGCTTTGGTCACTCCGTCGATAGTCAGTTTGTATCCGATTTCGTTTGTGACGGCGGCTCTTTTCACGAACTTAACTTGAATATTCGCGTCCTCGGTCAAAGTAATGATGTCGCCGTTGGACTTGATGTACTCGCCCCAACTTTCGTCGGAACCTTGAATGCGGTATCCGTAGAATTCCCAAGCGCTATCTTCCGCGCCTTTTGCAAGGAGTTGGAGCTTGTTATTGTCGGGGTCCCTCT
>CAVIFU010000078.1:0-1554 GCA_963642145.1 Ruminococcus bicirculans (ex Wegman et al. 2014) | reverse complement strand
CACCACATACAGTAAGCTCTTGGTGGCTCCGTTGACTTCGATGTCTACCGGGAGCTCGTATCTTGAATTTTCATTCACTAAGGAAACGCCTGTCGAGGTGATTGCTTTGCCGTTCGAGGTGATCCCTGCAGAGCCCGTGTATTTATTCTTGAGCGTATACCCGCTCTCATCAAAAGCGTCTACTTTGTAGTTTACCACATCCGTTGCCGCGTAATCCGTGGAATATGTAAGCGCGGTTTCACCGCTTCCGTAAACTTCAAGCGCATACTTGAGTCCGGTGACGATGTTCCCCGTAATGCTTGCGTCCCCGATAGTAATCGTGTACGTGGTTACCCCCGCTATGCTACCACCGCCTAAATTATAATAGCCTTTAGTGGTAATTGATTTGGAAACTTTATTAAAAGTAACGGTTACCACGGCATTGGCAACTGCCGTGTTTATGGTCAGCGCCGCACGCCCTTCCATATCAACGAACAAATCCGACCTCTTGTACAGTTCGCTTGTACAGTCAACGCCATTCTGCTTGTTCCTTGCATTCGCCACTGAATCATAAAGCTTTACCTCGCTGACTATCGCGCCGGATTTTTCATCTATGTTACTGTTACTGACGCCGTTAAGCGCATAGCTGTTTGCCAATTTTCCATCGCCACGATTAGTTAACGTCCTATTGTAGATGGCTTTTTGCTCATCGGTAAAATTATCCTCTATTCCGTCAATCACATTGCCGTTAGGATATAAGTCGCTGTGGCAATTCTCTATATCCGTGCCATAGGCATCATTTTCACAGTAACCGCCGGAATTTATGAAAATAGGTACGTTATATCCCGTCTCTGAAAGAAGAAATGAGCCGACCATATTGCAATCGACTATTTTACTCGGATATTCAGCAAATCCTCCGTTATCCCATTTATTGGCGTAGCCCCTTGCTTGATCCGCGTAGCACATGCTGTTATAGACGTTTGAAGAGGATATTTTGATTGCGCCGGTGCTATTTACAACGTAGAAGCACGCAACCGCGCCACTCGCCTCGGCGTCAACCAGACATTTATTCAAGGTGACGCCCTCTATAATCGTGCCGTTTGCAGAGTTTGTGCCTACAACAATGGCAAGGTTGCTGTATGTTGCCGACGTGGTCGTCATTTTTTCAAACTTGACGTTCTTTATCGTCGCAACGCCCGAGATGTTTGCAAAAAATCCCGTGCCGTTACCGTCCTCGGCAACGATGTTACCGTTGGAAATCACTTTGCCGTTACCGTCGAACACACCGCCGAAATTTTTGAACGGCAACCAATCCCTTCCGCCTAAATCTATGTCGGCGGTAAGTCTAATCGTGTAGGGGGATAAATCGAACCCGTTACGCGACATGTCCGCGACTCCCCTAAGTTTAGCCGCGGTATCTACCTCTATGACGTTAGAAGCGAAGTTGTAGGCGCTCGTATCGCTACTGCCGTCCCAAGCCGTTACCGTACTTGCGTCGGTAGTAGTCGTAGATCCTTCCTCCGCCAAAGCGCCGCTACCTATGCCCACGGAGATAGACGCTATGGTCACTACGAG
>CAVIFU010000077.1:0-4505 GCA_963642145.1 Ruminococcus bicirculans (ex Wegman et al. 2014) | reverse complement strand
AGCGTAGGCGTACTGACGTACGGTAGTCGACGTTTTTGCAAAAGCCGTTAAAAACATTCTCTTTTTACCTTATGTCTTAGGAGCACTATCGTAGTGCGGAGGGCTATAATACATTTAGTTTTTAACGGCGTAAATCACCCGTAAATACGGCGCGTATGAGCACGTAGTTCGTGCTATTCCACTTGATTCTGTCAAAGGGTAATGCTATTCGAAGCCGAACAGCGTAGAGTGTATATATCACAGACAACCGGCGGTAAGGACGACGGGAGTTTACTATAAGGTAAATGACCTAGGACGCACCGCACGTAGTCTGTTAGATATGCGCTATACACTGTTCGTAAATTTAAGAGCTCTCTTTTATTTAATAGAAGTCTATCCGAGCATTCTGATAGGAAGCACCATATATAAAAACTCGTCGCCTTCCTTGGGTAATATAAGGGCAGGACAAGTGCTACCGGAAAACTTTATATTGATAAAGTCTTCTTTTATCTTGCTAAGAGCGTCGTAAAGATAACGGCTGTTGAAAGCTATTTCGAGCTCTTTACCTTCGATGGTGCAAGGAACGGTTTCATTGATTTTGCCAATATCGGAATCGGACGTTATTTCTATCAAATCGCCGCTCATATTGAGTTTGAGGTAATTCTTTTTGGCGTTGCTGCGCGCAACGAGTCCGGCTCTGTCGAGAACGCTTTCAAGCGTTTCCTTATTGACGGTAATGCGCGTGGTGTAGGTTTGGGGAATTATCTTTTTATAAGCCATGTAAACGCCGTCAATGAGCCTTGTTGTGATGATGGTATTGCCGAGGTCAAACATGACGTAATTCTTTTGGACGGATATTTTTACTTTGTTATCGCTGTCGTCCAAAATCTTAGATATTTCGTTCATGGTTCTGCCGGGAACGACAAAACTTGTCGAAGGCACGGACGAATCTATAACGTCGCACTTTTTGAGACCCATGCGGAATCCGTCGAGAGCCACGGCGCACAGTTTTTCGTCTTCAAGCTCGAGGTCGCAACCTTTGAGGATGGGGCGAGTGTCTTCCTGAGCCACGCAAAAGAGCACGGAATCGATTATTTCTCTGAGATCGCATTCCTTAACTACGATGTAGACGTCGTCGCCTACGGTTTTGAGTTCGGGGAAAGCTTCCTCTTCCAAACATTGTACTTCGGTTTCGTTACCGCCGTAGGTAACTATAATTTTGTTACCGGCTTTCTCTATGCCTACTTCGTCGACGTAAGTGAGCTTGCGCGCAAACTCTGTAAAGAATTTACCCGTAACCACGGCTTCGCCTTCTATCTTGACGGTAGCTTTGATTTTGGTTTGTATGAATAGATCGAGGTCCGTTGCGGATAGCGTTACGGTGTCGCCCAAAGCTTCCACCTTTATACCTTCGAGTATAGGAATATTGGGCTTACCTGCGAGCGCTTTACTTACGGTATTGAGGGCGTCGGACAGCTCCGTTGAATTGGTAAAAAACTTCATTTATATCTCCTTTATTATAATAATAGGATTAATTATTATAATTAGCGGTGTTGATATGTAGACAAGGTCTGAACTCTGTCATATTTACATTATTATATCACAAAAAACAGGAAAAGGAACCTATTTTTATGTGGATAAAATGTTTATATTTCTGTTGACGGATATCAACATTTCAACAACGTGCGATTCGGAATGAGTGTATAAGTCATTCTACATGTGATCGCGGTCGGTTATGAGGTGCTTGATATCGTCTACCTTTTTTGCCATGAACTTATCTTCTTTGATAATCGAGGCGATTTTGTCGCGAGCATGGATGACAGTGGTGTGGTCCCTGCCTCCGAACAGTTGTCCTATAGATACAAGCGGTATGCCGAGCATTTCGGTTATGAGATAGATGGCTACCATGCGCGCTTCGGCAAGGTCTTTGGTTTTCTTTTTGCCGATGATGTCCGCGCGAGTTATATCGTAGTAGGAGCAAGTCGCATTGATGATGTCGCCGGGATCGATTACGCCTACCTGCTTGGGCTTTTTGATACTGATAGCCTCTTTCGCAAGAGCAAGAGTAGGATAATTGCAACCTTTGAGTTTGGAGTAGAAAACCACTTTTGCAAGGCTGCCTTCAAGCTCACGGATGTTGGAATCGATGTTTTCCGCAAGATAGTAGACGACGTCATCGCTGACGGCAATTTTTTCGAGCTGCATTTTTTTGCGGATAATGGCAACTCTCATGTCGAGGTTAGGCGCTCCTATATCGGCGAGCAATCCGCCTTCGAAACGCGAGCGCAAGCGGTCTTCGAGCGTGGCAATCTCCGACGGCGGTCTATCAGAGGTAAGCACTATTTGCTTGCCGTTTTGGTAGAGGTCGTTGAAAATATGGAAGACTACTTCCTGCAAGCCGACGCGCTTTTGGAGAAACTGCACGTCGTCTATCATAAGCACGTCTACGTTGCGATATTTGGCTCTAAACGCTTGAAGATTAAATGCGCCTTTGTCCGTTCGATTGGTGGAAATAGCCTCTACATAGTCGTTTGTGAGCCTCTCGGTAGGGGTATAGAGAACTTTGAGTTCGGGCATATTCTCGTTGATGTAATTGCCTATCGAGTGCAATAAATGCGTTTTGCCGAGACCTACTCCGCCGTACAAAAACAGCGGATTGAAGCTAAGATACGTGTTATCCGAAACGCCCGGGGACTGAGCAACCGATTGAGCCGCATGGAAGGCAAGCTTATTGGATTCGCCCACGACGAAGTTATCGAAAGTGTACCTTGCGGTAAACTGAGATTTGTGTTCGGAAGGGTTTTCATCATGGTCGGCGCCCGAAGCGTAAGCCTCTATTTCAGCGGCGTACAAGCCCTTTTCACTCTCGACAATTACGGTAAAATCGGTAATCATGCTACCGGTACGCGCAAGCGCGTCCAAAATGACGTCCCTATAATTTTTGTTTATACTTACTTTGTTGTTAGAGGAAGGCGCAAGCAAAACGAGAGTGTTATCCTTGACGCAAAGAGGCGTGAGCGATTCTATCCAAATAGAAAACGCCACGGCATTAACTCCGTTGGCTCCGACGATGTTGGAGCAAGTATCTTTCCAAAGTTGAGTAATATCGATCATAGTGATTACATTATAACACAAGCAAAGCCCGAATGCAAATATAGTATGTACTATACTACCGCAAGTTACAGGAAAAGAACAAAATAAACAGGTAAATATATAATTTTACCTACCGTTTTAATTTCCCTGTTATTAGAGAGAACATAGGCTTTTTTTACGTTGTAATCGGCGTTTGACGTGAATTTATCAAGCGCGCTGTAAATGGTGTAATCTTTGCCGGATTTAACCTCTATCGGTACTACGGAAAGAGAAGAATAATCGTCAATCAAAAAGTCCGCTTCGCCGTTAGATCTGTTGTCGTAATAGAATAGGCGTTTGCCGTGGGCTTTGAGTTCACTTGCGACAACGCTTTCGTAAACGGTGCCGAGGTTAATGCTCCTCTCGTCGTTTAATACGGCGCAAATGTTGTTGCCGTACAATATTCCCGTAAGTATGCCTACGTCGTTGAGATAAAGTTTAAGTAGGTTTTTGCTCATAGATTCTATCAGCGGAAATGTAGGCTTAGAGATAGCCTTGACTTCCAAAGCTATACCCGAATTTATCAGATAATCGAACTCGTCTTGATATTGAGTAAAAGTTTTTCCCTTGATATTTTCTATATCTTTGATGACTATACGCTTTTTTTTGTTTTCGAGAGTAGAGGGTATCATATCGTAAATTCTACGAATTTTAAGTTTGTCGGCGTCGCCGTATTTAGAGGCGTCGGCGGCGTAAAAATCGTGAATTTCGCTTTGAATTTCCCTTACCTTGACGATGTTGTAATTTGTTAAATAAGAGTTTACCGCGTCCGGCATACCGCCTACAAGCAAATACTTCTTGAATAAATCCATAACGGTAGCGTGAGTGGACTCGTCAAGACTCTCGCAAGACTCGAATTTGCGTTTCATAGCGGAAACGGCGAACTCGTTGAAGCCGTTGGCATAGAGAAATTCCTCAAAATCCAACTGATACATGTGAATTACGGAAATACTCCCGATAGGTATCGAAGAAGTCTTTGCGAGAGTGACACCGAGCAAAGAACCGGACGCAATATAGGTAAATCTGTCGTCCTGCTTCAAAAATTTAAGAAGGGTAAGCAAATGCGGATACTCTTGTATTTCGTCAAGAAAAATAAGAGTTGACTTTTCAATATAAATCAATGGTAAAATCATTGACTTTTCAATAACATTTTAGTGCAATCTCATTGACTTTTCAATAGAAATTTGGTGTAAAATTATTGACTTATGCGCAAAAGATATATGCGCCCGGTGGGCGCGGTGATATACATCGCTTGCGCGACGGTGATATACGCAAGCGGTGCTTGCGGTGATATACACGCCACTTCGTGGCGCGGTGATATACACGTCCCGTTGGGACGCGGTAAAGGATTCTTGAATTAAAAACCTAAGATATACTTTTATCGTTTCTATCTA
>CAVIFU010000076.1:0-4519 GCA_963642145.1 Ruminococcus bicirculans (ex Wegman et al. 2014) | reverse complement strand
ACCGCGACACGAAGTGGCGTGTATATCACCGCTGCCGTCAGGCAGTGTATATCACCGCGACACGAAGTGGCGTGTATATCACCGCAAGCACCGCTTGCGCATATCACCGTCGCCGTAGGCGATGTATATCTCCGTCGCATAAACAAAAGAGCGAAGGATTAAGCCTTCGCTCTGTTCATGTGCTACTTATATGGGGATTAGCTTTCGGAAGATGAGAGCATTGCAAGATCGTCTTCTGCGGAGAACTTGCCGAGGGAAGTGGCTATCATGGTGTTGACGTCACGTTCTACCACTTTGGTTAAGTCAAGGTAGTAGATGTTGTTCTTGACGTCGGAGTTGAAGAAGCATACAAGGTTGCCTGCTTTGTCAAGCCCTATCCAATCGGTTGCGACGGAGCCGCTGTAAACGGTTACCGCGCTATTGCGAGAAACTTCGTATTTACCGTCCTTTTTCACGAGCACGTTAATGCGGTACAGCACTTTGGAAACGGTATAATATACGGTTACGACGTCGTTGGCTTTTTCTACGGAAAGCACGGTCGCGGAGGAAGCTTTGATGACTTCTTGGCTCTTCCATACGCCGTTCTCTTTGCAGAGGTAATCGACGGAATCGGAATCGGTAGCCATGATGTTGTTGCCGTCAAAGAAATTCATCGCGGTGTAAGTCGAGCCGGAAGTAAGGCGTTCTTCCTTGCTTGCGTCAAACGCGAGGTCGGCGCCGAACTCATAGAGGTAGTTACCCTTGGAAGTTGTGTTGGTGCCGCTGTCCGTCTTGCTGTACACGAGCTTGACGGTGTTATCGCCGAAGTACGCGTCGAGAAGCGTAATGCTGTATCCCGCCGGGTGCGGAAGCGTGGCGGCGTTGTAGGAAGTAAGCCCGTCGATAAGCACTTTCTTTTCGCCGTTGTTTACCGCCCAAACCACGTTGTGCGACGTCGTGCCGTCAGTCGGGGACTTGGTGTAGTAAACGACGTTTTGCAAGTCGTTGGCGTTGTCGGCATAGTCGGCAAAGAGGTAAGTCACGACTTTTTCATCGATGACGGTATCTTTGAACTTCTTGCTGCCGAGGTCTATCATATGGAGTTCCGCTTCCGAACTGTCATAGTAGTAGAGCTTGCTGCCCGCAACTCTATAGACGCTCGTGAAGTCGTCAAACTCTGCGATAACTTGGGTGCCGGTGCCGTCCAACTTGGTGCGCATGAGCCACATTTCGGAAGTCTTGGCATTGCCGGAAGAATCTTTATCTATGGAAGTGGTGGAGTAATAGATGTATCCTCCGCTTACTACCAAACCGCAATCGGCGTTGGTGTTGTATACGTTCTTGGGAACGATAGTCACGAGCGTGGACTTATCCGGAGTGCCGTTTTTGAGTTCGACGCGCATAACGGCGCCTTTGACAACGTCACCGAAAGTGTTATCCGCATCCGAACCGGCATAACCGTTGATGAAGTAGAGGTACTTACCTACCACTACCGCGGAGCCGCCGTTGGATGAGATAGTCGCACCGCTCAAATCCGTGGGAACCGCGTCTTGCTTGTAATTCTCTTTGCACGCGACAAGGGCAACGCCGAGAATCAAGCACAAAACTACGCATAGAACCGATATCAATAATTTCTTTTTCATATTAACTCCGTTAGAAGTAAATTGTCAGTAGCTTATATTATATATTAAAGATTTGATATTTGCAAGCGGTTGTATGCATTTATGCACAACGGCAATACACACGCCCGATGGGCGCGGTAATATACATCGCTTACGCGACGGTAAATAAAAATTTGATGGGATTTTCTCTTTGCATGTTTCGTTCGACGTAAACGCATATTACTCATCGAAAACGAGTATGTTCTCTCCCGCTTTCAGAGTGAATTTATAGGTTGATTTTTGGTCTGAAACGACGCTTTCGCCGTTAAATACGCAGTTTTTGCCGTTTATCACCAACGTACCGCCCTCTGTTGCGGAAGTGACGGTTATCACGCGTTTACCGTCAACCGCCTCACTCTTAACGCTTATCTTTACGTCCTCCGTCGGGTTGATGTTTAGGGAATAATCTTTGATTGCCGTAAGGTTCGGAGCAACCTCATACGTGGCAAAGCCCGGGGACGTCGGGTTGACTCCGACAACGTATTTCGCGATTATCGCAAGCGTTCCGCCTGCCCAAGCGTGGTTTGTGGTGCCCACGTCCTTGTCCCACGCCTCCCACAACGTTGTGCACTCGTTGTCTATCATGTCGCGGTAGACTTCTTTGGCGCGGCTTAACGCAAGGTCCACTCTGCCGAGTTTGCATAGGGCTTCCTCTACGTACTTTTCCATGTAAGGGGAGGCGTTACGCGTGTTGTATAACGTTTGCGTAATGGTCTCTACGTCCTCTGCGCGGTAGAGCCCGGCAAGAACAGCCACGGCGTTTGCCCTGTCATCGGGCTCCTTGCCGCTTGCGATACCCTTGCTCGTATAGAATTTAGAGTACGCCGCGCTTATGGAGTCCATGCGCGTTTTGCAAAATTCTCTGAGCTCCGCATCCGTATCGGCTATATCGTAAATTTTGTTCAGAGCATATTTGTACCAAGCGTTCTCTAATGCCGTCATGTCGATTTTGGTACCCCAATCACCCCAATCCCAGGAGCCCTTTCTGTGAGAAACCAAACCGCCGTCCATTTCCCAAAGCGGCAGGTAACCCTTAGCCATCGATATTACCATGGGCTTGACGGACAGATCTCCCGTATATTGCATGTAGTTGACGCAACCTACGAGGAACGCAAGGTTTTGCAGCGGCAACTCGTATGCCTCCACGCCGTCCGGCACGACTGTCTGTATTACGCCGTCCTTGTGCACCCATCCGTAAGTGGAAACTATCGCCTTGCGGAAGAGCGCGGACGATTCGGGCGAAAGCGCGTAAACGCTCATTTCACTCTCCGTCACGGCGTCGGCAATCCATTGCGCGCGTTCTCTGTCCGGGCAATCCATATATGTGTCGCGCATGGTGACAAGCAACGTGTTAACTGCCTTTTGCCATAGCGTATTCAGGTCGCTATCGGAGCTTGTGAAACCGTTTTCTTTGACGGTGGCGCCGTAATAAGTCTTTCTGTACCCTATTTTTTTGAGGGTGATACCCTTTTCGAGTTTGACGATGAGTTTTTCGCCGTTTATCCAAGCAAAGTCCAAGAAGGCGTTTTCGCCCTGTTTGGCGGTATAGGTATTGATGTAGTCGAATTTTTTGTTTTCCGTGTAATAGGTAATTTTTCTGCCTGCCTTGTCGGACTCGAACTCGAAATAAGGGCAAAACATGGAGTTGACGTCAAGCGACAGCGTAATGGTAGTCGTCCGTTTGGTTGTTGCGGTGTGCTCGGAAATATCGAAGTAGCGCACGTCGTCAACGACTTTCTGCGGCAAAGGATTAAGGTAGCTTCTGCCGAATACTTCGGCAATATTTTTGTCGAGAACCACGGCGTTGCCCCACGAAGCGTCGGAATCGTCCTTCCAAAACTCGCAATACTCTTCGCCGTTTATCACGCTGCCCCTCTCCGACAAACGGAAATTCGTGTTGCGAACGGCATAGAGCAAGGAGTAATCGTAGGCAAACTTTTTCGCCTTCCAGCTACCGTCGGTAACAAACTCGGCGTCGCCGATTTTACCTTGTATCACGAGTCCGCCGTGCCCGGAATCCTTGTGCGAATAGCCGTCATCGCCCAAGTGCCTGACAAGTACGCTGACTTTGTTTTTGCCTGCCTTGAACTTACCATTTATGGTAATTCTATCGTAATAACCGTCCGTCGGCGTGACTCCGCGTTTGAGAGAGCCCTCCCAAACGACCTCTTCCCCGTTGACCCACAACCAATAATGGGTATCGCAGGATATGTCGAGGACGGCGTCCGAATCGGAATCGAGGGTAATTTCCTTGGTAAACCCTGCCCACACCGCAATGCCGTTTTCTTCAATCCAAATATAATCGGCGGTAAACGGATCGCGGAATTCGATTAGTTCTCTGCCCTCTGCGAACTCCGTCTTGTCGTGCCGATTGGTAATTCCCCACCCGAATTTATACGAGTAGTATACACTCACGCCGATAATCGCGCCGACAACCGCCACGACAACGCACACAATAATAATTATCTTTGCCTTTTTGCTAAGCTTAACCTTTTTCATCCAAAACCTCAAACATTATGCTACCTATATTCTAACAAAGATTAACGCGCTTTTCAATAGCGAAATAATGGTATGGCATCCTGCGCGTCGCGGTGATATACATCGCCTACGGCGACGGTGATATACGCAAGCGGTGCTTGCGGTGATATACACTGCCTGACGGCAGCGGTGATATACACGACACTTCGTGTCGCGGTGATATACATCGCCTACGGCGACGGTAAAGGATTCTTGAATTAAAAACTTAAGATATACTTTTATCGTTTCTATCTAACTTTACGATGTCAATTTACTCTTGTTCGATCGGTCCCCACCCCTAAGAATGTATACATCGCTAACGCGACGGTGATATACGCAAGCGGTGCTTGCGGTGATATACA
>CAVIFU010000075.1:0-5379 GCA_963642145.1 Ruminococcus bicirculans (ex Wegman et al. 2014) | reverse complement strand
GTGCTTGCGATTTTGCTGTGCATCGGAATTATCGTCGGCGCAACGTTTGCGTTATTCACAAGTGAAGACAAAGTAAACGTTTCCGTCACAAGCGGTAATGTTGAAATCAAAGCTAAGGCAACCGACTATAAAACTTATTCCGGTGTAGCCCTAACCGGTGACGCTTCGAAGGATGTGATTGAAGAGACCGAGACGCTCGGCGTATTCACCAACGGTGGAACCGCAGTTCTTAGCGATGATGGCAAAACGCTTACTCTTGAGAGAATGACTCCCGGGGATAAAGTTACTTTTGACATGACTCTTACCAATCACAGCAACATAATTACGAAGTACAGACTGAGCGTTAGCGGAAACAACGCCGAGGGCAGCGAATTATTTAATGTTTTGTCATTTGAGATTGTCGGACTCGAATCCGCAGGATACACGGCTTGGAATACCTTGGAAGCCGTCAATGACATTGTTCAAGGCGCAGTAATTGGCACGTATCCTTGCTATGTAGAGTTACCGAGCGACGTTAATAACGACTACCAAAACATGTCTTGCACAATCGAATTCAACGTTGAACAAGTCCAAGGCAACGCGGCAACTGTCGATGCAAAAAACAGCGTATTTGAAATCGATAACGTTGCAGACCTGATGTATTTTCAAGAGCACGCTTCCGAAATATCGGGACTTGTTAAGTTGATGACCGATATCGATCTCGACGGCGCGGATTGGACTCCAATCGATTGGTATGCCGCCGGCGGTAAAACTTTCGATGGCAATAACAAAACGGTTTCTAACTTTGTCGTTAAAGTTCAGGGTAGTGCAGGTTTCTTTTCTCATGTTCGCTTTGTCAAAAATCTCAAGATAGATAATGCAATCATAACCGGCACCAAGATGGTCGGAGGGATTGTCGGAAACGGTGAAGTGTCGGAAATAGAGAATTGTTCGGTTACCAATTCCACTATCACGGCAAATGTATGGTGGGATAGTACAAAAAATGATGGCAAGGGCGGTTATGAAGACGGCAACAACGTGGGCGGTATAGTAGGGTACCTCTCTTCCAGCGATGCCGCCGCGCGTGTTACGAATTGCACCGTTAGCGGATGCACAATACAAGGCTACCGCGATATGGGTGGTTTGATAGGCACTCGCACCAAATACAACGGCGACGTTACGGTTACGGGGAATAAGATCTCCGGTGTGATTTTAAGCAGGGACGCTAACGGCAGTCACAATTATCAAGGCTATACGCAGGAAAGTCAATACAATGTTAACGATGTTATAGGCAGAGCGTTGGATGGAGACGGAAACGGTACGTTGACCACAGAAGACAACCACTGCGAAAGCATTACTAAAGGAACATATACATATGTAGCACCGGATGAAGTGAGCGGCTAAACGTTTGCAAGAGTCCACAAAAAATCAAAGCAACAATAGGAGAGGCTGTTAGAGAAATTTAACAGTCTCTTTTTTTGTAGATATCCTTTACCGCAAGTTTTGTTTTTTATTCGAAGCCAAACCGTTTATCTTAGTTTTTTATAACCCCATCCGAAATTCCACACTCCACACTTCACTCTTTACACTATTTTATCAGAGAATCCTTTACCGTCGCCGTAGGCGATGTATATCACCGCGATGTCGCGCATATCACAATATTTCTGTTTTATATCTATATGGCGTTACGCCGAATTGTTTTTTGAATTTTGCGGTGAAGTAGGATTGCGAGCAGAACCCGAGCGAGTAAGCAACATATGAGAGTTCCGCGCCGTTGGCAATCAGTGCGCGAGCCTCTTCCAAGCGTTTTTCCGTTACGTAGTCGGTTATCGATTTGCCCATATGTTTTTTGAAATATTTCGATAGATAGTCCGCGTTGAAGCCTATTTCTTTGGCAATATCTTCCGCTCTTACGTTTTCGTGGAGATGTACGTCTATGTATTTGAGGCAGTCTTTGAGCTGTGCCGGGAGCCCCGCGCGAGAAGCCGTGCGCACCGTTTCCGTCAATTCTATCACGGCGGTTGTCAGATAATCGAGTATGGCGTCCGCCGAGTCGAGCGCGTCGATATGCATTATGTACTTGTCGGATAGGTTAAAGGCGGTCATCTCGTCCAATCCGCCTTCTATGGCGTAGCGCGTGCCGAGAGTAACGCAACAAACCGCCCAATACTTGCATTGAGTCAAGGGATTGTCGCTCAGTCTGCCGACAACCAACCCGGCGCCGGTAAAGTCTTTGAGAGCAGCTATAACATTATTCGTCATACCGCCGCGCACGTAGCTGAAAAACGCTCTTTCCGCGCGGTAAGGCGTATGCGCCAAAAGATTTTCTCTTTCGGTAAAAGACGGATTGTCGGACTTAGGGAGCACCGTTAAATTTACGTTTTCGCGTTTCATATAGGTATTATAACGCACCTTGCGGACAAATACAACGGAATTATTATAAATATATCGTAATAATGATATTATTGGCAGTTTGATATTGGTATAATGTAAGTATTACAAGTGGAGGTGTTTACATGTCGGAAGACAAATATCTTGATATATTGAATCAAATGACGTTGGAAGAGAAGGCGTCGCTTTGTTCGGGCGATACTTTTTGGCTGACGAAATCTATAGCGAGACTCGGCATACCGGCGGTATGGATGAGTGACGGTCCTCACGGCATCCGCAAAGAAAAGCAAGGTGCCGGCACCAACGTTATGCGCCCGGCTGAAACGGCAACGTGCTTCCCGACGGCGGTTACGTTGGCGTCGTCGTGGGATACGGAGCTTGTAGAGGAAGTCGCGTCCGCCATTGCGGAGGAAGCTCATTCTTTGGGCGTAACGACAGTTTTGGGTCCCGGGGTTAACATCAAAAGGAGTCCGCTTTGCGGCAGGAATTTTGAATACTTTTCGGAGGATCCCTTCCTTGCGGGCAGAATAGGCGCGGCGTTCGTGCACGGCGTGCAAAAGAACGGTATCGGCGTTAGCTTGAAGCATTTTTGCGGCAACAACCAAGAGCATTTGCGCATGTGCATAGATTCCGTTATCGACGAACGCACGCTCAGGGAGATATATCTTGCCGCGTTCGAGTACATTGTCAAGACCGAGCAACCCACCACCGTTATGAGCAGTTACAACAAGCTCAACGGCACGTATTTGACGGACAACAGGCGTATGCTGACCGAAGTTTTGCGTGAAGAATGGGGTTACAAAGGCATAGTCGTCAGCGACTGGGGCGCGATGAACGATCGCGTTGAGAGCGTCAAAGCCGGCAACGATTTGGAAATGCCCGGCAACGGCGGTATGAACGATCGCAACATAGTCAAAGCGGTCAAGGACGGCAGACTCAAAGAAGAAGACGTCGACAAGATCGCCTACCGCATGATCAAATTCGCGTTCGAGTGCAAAGCCAACGAAACGACGGGCGAAGTTGCTTTCGATAAGCATCACGCGGTGGCGCGCAAGGCGGCGGCGCAAGGCGCGGTACTACTCAAAAACGACGGCGGACTTCCCGTCAAGGACGGCGCGAGCGTAGCGATTATCGGCACGCTTGCCAAAGAGATTCGCTACCAAGGTTCGGGATCGAGCCATATCAACGTCCCCAAGACAGTATCGTTTACGGAAGCCATGACGGCTAACGGCAAAAAATTCGAGTACGCCGCGGGATACACGCTCAAAGGCGACGGCTACAATGCCAAACTCATTGAAGAAGCCAAGCGCGTTGCGCGCGGCAAGGACGTCGTATTGCTGTTTATAGGGCTTACGGACGCATACGAAAGCGAGGGCTTCGACCGCACGCATATGCAGATGCCGCCTTCGCACGAATTGCTTGCGGAAGAACTACTCAAAGTAAATCCCAACGTAGTCGCGGTATTGTCGTTGGGTTCCCCTGTGGAGCTCGGAGAGTGGCATAAGGGAGCCAAAGCCATACTCAACCTTTATCTCGGCGGACAAGCCGGGGGAGAGGGCGCGTACGACGTAATTTACGGCGCAGTCAACCCGAGCGGCAAGCTTGCGGAAACCTTCCCGCTGAAAAACGATGACGCACTTTCTTCAAAATACTTCCCCATGGGACCGAGATCCGTTGAGTACCGCGAGGGCGTATACGTCGGATATAGATATTTCGATACGGCAGGCAAAGCGGTTGCGTATCCGTTCGGTCACGGCTTGTCGTATACGACGTTCGAGTATTCCGATATTTCCGTCTCGTCCGCGGCTATTGCCGAGGGCGATCCGCTTACCGTCAAATGCACCATCAAAAACACCGGTAGCGTCAACGGAGCCGAGGTTGTCGAACTCTACGTATCCGATAGGGAAAGCACGATTTTCCGTCCCAAAAAGGAGCTCAAAGGCTTCCGCAAGATATACTTAGCGGCAGGCGAATCGCGTGAAGTGGAGTTTACGTTGGATTCGAGGGCGTTTGCCTACTACAACACCGATATCGGTGACTGGCACGTCGAGAGCGGCGACTTCGATATTTTGATAGGCGCGTCGGCGGCGGACATCAGGCTGACGACAACGGTAAACGTGACTTCCGCGCGTCCCGAAGTTGTCGGGCAAGACCTTAGGGCGATTGCGCCGAGCTACTACACTTTGCCGGAGAACGGCATACCGGCAACGGAGTTCGAGGCGATACTCGGTAGGCACCTCGAGGGCAACGCGCCGTTCCGCAAGGGCGAACTTACCATCAACAACAGCGTGGAGCAATGCGCCGTAAGCGGTTTTGGCAAAATGCTGTTGGGACTCATGGTATTCGGCAGCAAGATAGTTGCAATCGGCACGGAGAACCCCGACATGATTACGCGTTCGGTAAGGGACATGCCGTTACGCAGTTTCTCGGGCTTTACCGGCGGAATAGTTTCACAATGGTCGGTAGACGGCATACTTGACATGTGCAACGGCAAAAAGGGCGGATTCAAGAAGTTAATCCAAGGATTCAGTAAGAAATACTCAAACTAACATAAAGGAGCTAAAATGACATACAGTTACAAAACGCAAGGGACTTGTTCCCAAGTCATCAATATCGAACTTGACGGCGACGTCGTCAAGAAAGTATCGTTCATAGGCGGTTGCAACGGCAATTTGCAAGGCATTTCGCGCCTTGTAGAGGGCATGACCGTTGCCGAAGTCGAGGAAAAGTGTCGTGGCATAAGTTGTGGCGGCAGACCCACTTCCTGCCCCGACCAACTGGCGAATGCCGTCAAACTTGCCTACGAAGCGAGCCTCAAAGACAAGCAATAGTACGCTCTTAAATTTACGAAGCGTTTATAGCACGCCAAAATACATCGCTTGCGCGACGGCGATATACACGTCCCGTCGGGACGCGGTAAAGGATCTTTGATAAATAACCCGATATATACTTTTTCGGCTCTGTAAGACTTTACGGAGCCGATTTACTTTTGTTCAAGCGGTCCCCACC
>CAVIFU010000074.1:0-5456 GCA_963642145.1 Ruminococcus bicirculans (ex Wegman et al. 2014) | reverse complement strand
ACCGTCGCCGTAGGCGATGTATATCACCGCGACACGAAGTGTCGTGTATATCACCGCTGCCGTCAGGCAGTGTATATCACCGCAAGCACCGCTTGCGTATATCACCGTCGCCGTAGGCGATGTATATCACCGCGCCCATCGGGCGTGTATATCACCGCAAGCACCGCTTGCGTATATCACCGCTGCCGTCAGGCAGTGTATATCACCCGTATGCCTTAGGAGCACTATCGTAGTGCGGAGGGCTATAATACATTTAGTTTTTAACGGCGTAAATCACCCGTAAATACGGAATATCGGCTACGCGCCGTAGAACGGAGGGATTTTTTGCAAAAACGGAGCGTAGGCGTACTGACGTACGGTAGTCGACGTTTTTGCAAAAGCCGTTAAAAACTTTTTCTTTTTACCTTATGCCTTAGGAGCACTATTGCTGTATGGAGGGTAATAATATATTGGGTTTTTAACGGCGTAAATCACCCGTAAATACGGCGCGTAGGCGCGGTGTATAAGCTACCACTCCTTATTCCCGTCGTGTTTCACGTCGTCGTAGAATTCGAAATACTTGTTCTTTTCCGCTTGTGCTTTGAGGCGTGCTTTGCGCTTGCGTTCGGCTTCCGCCTTGGCTTTTTTGAGCTCTTCTTCCGTTAACGGAGTTTTCTTTTCGGTGTCCATGGTTATTGCGGAAGAATGATTTTGGGCGTTTTGCGGTTGGGTTTATAGAGTATCGCCTTATAGCCGATTGCGGCAACCGGCTCGGCATTGAGCTTTTCCGCAAGCTCGGCGACAACGTCTTTGGCGTCTAAATCCGAGTTGCGGAGTATGGTTATTTTTATGAGCTCCCTCGCCTCTATCGCGTTGCGGAGTTCCGCAACCATCATTTCCGTTACTCCGCCTTTGCCGACTTGGAATATCGGCTCGATGGGGTTGGCAAGAGAACGAAGGTAACTACGTTGTTTGCTTGTTAACATGGGTACCTCTTAGAATTCCTCTTTGTAGAGCTCTTTGTAGTCGCGGAGCTCGTTTATTCTGCCTATTTCGGGGCGCGTGTTTGCGCTTTCGCCGTGGGCTTTAAGCGCGGCTTCATCCTCCCACATCTCTATGAAAGTGACTTTTACGCCCTTAGGCAGATAGTTGTAGCGCATGAAAAATGCCAAACAGCCGTCGTCCGAACGGCTCTTTTCGGTATGGCTTTTGCATAGCTCGATAAATTCTTTTTGCGTTGCCTCGTCGTGATAGAGCGACAGACTTTTGACTTTGACAAATATCATACGTCCTCCTTATTTCTTGATGAGCATCAGCACGCCGTCGATTATCGCAAGTACGCCGATAATGATGAAGAGCCAATCTACCGCTACCCACTTGGAAACGATGAGCAAAATACCGAAGATTATGGCAAGTATGGGTTTGACCAAGCCGAGAATGGCGTTAACGTCCTTGTAGGATTTGGTTTTGCCTACCGTAATGATGAGCGTATAGATGCCGTACACCACGAATACGGCGCCCAATATCACCAGCGTAAGCTCCAAAATGGTCCAGCCGCATACGATTATCACTATACCTAAGACCAATTCTATTGCGCCCGCAACCCATTGCTTGCGATACAGATCATATCCGCCGAGAACAATAAGCACGGCTCCTACGATTGTCAAAAGTACGTTGAGCATCGAGGAACGGAAACAGCAGAATAATACGCCTATCACGATAAGCGCAATTGCCGTAAAAAGTTGATTTTGAGTTAATTTCTTGTCGTTAGCCATATATTACCTCCTGAGGTTAGGTCGTTATTTTGTTTTGCGCTTTCGAGCGCCTATCGGGCGCGTACACGCATATTTAATATACGTAAATATACCACTTTTTACCCTTAATTGCAAGGCAATGCACCAATTATGCAAAATTCCGATATTTTTTGCAAGCGTTCCGCTTGTGTAAAGCAGAGCTTACTAATTGCAGATTGCAAAAACGCGCGATTCATGATAAAATTTAATTACGAATCGATCGGGCGACGTTTGCGCGGAGCTCAACTCCATCGTTTTCGGAACAAGAAGTCAGTAGAGGAAACCATGCCGTTACTCATAGTAAGACAAGATATAACCAAAATGCGCGTGGACGCGATAGTCAACGCCACTTGCAACGCTCTCGTCGCAGACGGCGGCGTAGATAGCGTCATACGCAAAATCGGAGGAGCAAAGCTTGCCGAGGAGTGCGCTCTTTTGGGCGGTTGCAATACGGGCGACGCCAAAATCACCAAAGCATACAACCTTCCGTGCAAATTCATTATCCATACAGTGGGACCCGTTTGGTCGGGAGGCAAAAGCGGTGAGGACGTCTTGCTCGCGTCCTGCTATTCGAAGTCTTTGGCGTTGGCTCGCGATAACGGCGCCGAATCCGTTGCGTTCCCGCTGATTTCAACAGGCTCATACGGGTACCCGAAAGAACAAGCTTTGGTAACCGCAACCGCAACCATCGGGAATTTCTTGCAATCCGCCGACATGACGGTTTACCTTGTTGTATTCGATAAGGAGTCTTTCTCTGCGTCCGAAAAGATGTTCGGCGAAGTCCGAGAATACATAGATAATAACTACGTCGACGAAGCCGTTTGTTACACGCGCCGAAGAATTTTGCGCGGCGCGGATAATGCCGTCTGCCTTGCCGACATGTCGCCGTCTCCCAATGACGCGTTGTCCATCGGCGACAGAATCAAAAACTTGGATGAGAGCTTCTCACAGCGCCTATTGCGCCTCATAGACGAAAAGGGCATCACAGATGTTGAGTGCTACAAAAGAGCCAATGTAGACAGAAAAGTTTTCTCCAAAATCAGGACTGCGAACGCCTATCGCCCGTCCAAAACGACGGCGGTTGCATTTGCCATTGCGTTGGAACTGCCGCTCGACGAAGCCAAAGAGCTTGTGGAACTTGCCGGGTACTCCATGACGCACAATAACGTGTTCGACGTGATAATAGAGTACTTCATAGTCAATCGCAAATACGACGTTTTGGCGATAAACGAAGCGCTGTTTGAATTTGACCAAAAACTTTTGGGCTGTTAATCCGTAGAAGTTATAGCGCGAGGAAAAGTTTGATGAGGGTAACCACGAAGCCGATGTATTTGATGCAGGTGTCGATAATTGTGGCGTAGCCTGCAAACAGCACGACGCCGAATAATAGGTACAAAAGGGTTGAGAAGAGGTTCGTAAGCATCCGGCGCCCTCTTCTTTCGGAATCGAACAAGAAGAGCACGGGAAGCCCGTAAATCAAGACGTAAGACTTGCCTATTTCAAAGGCTTTTGCCCCGGGAATCAGCCCCAAAAGGTAGTCTACAAGGCATAGCGCAAGCAAAAACGATACGAGGGTAGCGTTATAACACGTCAAACCGCCCGGGGATTTTTTGTACTCCTCGAAGGGCATGTACTTATTATATTTGGAGTAGAGTCTGCCGCGATACTTTTGGTAGACGACAACGCCGGCAAAATAAATAAAGCAGAGATAGTTGCGGTGCACCAAAAACGCGCTTTGTTCGATGTTTATCGCAAAGTATCCGAGCTTGAACAATCCGCGCAAAATAAAGCTTGCAACTATGTAGAGTGTCGGCAAAATCACGCAAGAGCGGAACAAAATAAGGCGTTTACGCGTGGCGTTTTTTGGCGTATACAGCAAGAAGAACGCAATAAGCGACGCCAAAAACAGATCCAGGAACACGTTGATGTTGGCAAAATATCCCATGGCGTAACGCAGTACGAATGTACTCAACTCGTGGGCTTCCGCCGTCGTTTCCCCTTGAATTTCCAAGGCATACTTAATCAAATCCTCCACAAACGGAACGAATGCGAAGTAAAAAAGAAGTATTTCCGCTACCGCGAACAGCGCCGCCATCACGAAGTAAGTGAGGAGGAATTTTTTAATTTTCTCGGGCTCACGCGTGATATTTGTAATTATACTTGTCAAAAAGAGCGGCATCGCGACAATGGTCAGCGTCTTGTATATTTGCAGTTTTTCGTTTGGGATAAGCTCGGTGAAGGTAACTTTGTTATACAACAAAAGCATTGTTGCCGTTTGCCCGAGCATGAGCAAAATTATGGCAATAATCCTCAGCATGTTGCTTGTTATAAACGGATGCAGAATCCTCTTTTCTTCCATCAAACTATCCATAACCAAGTACAAGTATACCAATAAACGTATAAAATCGCAAGCATTCCGTTATGTTGTATCTGCTCGTACGATTCTACGAACTTGCGCTACCGTAGCTCGCGGCTGTTCCGCCCTCCGTTTGACTATGAACAGAGTCAAAACAAAATCTCGTTTTTCGGATAATGGCAATCTACAATTTTATCCAATACCTAAGCACCGGAACGCCGTCGCGCGTCACTTCGTTTTCAAGTATTCCGCCGTTTTTCTCGATGGTTCTCGCCGAGGCGATATTATCTTTGTCGCAACACATAAGCACGTCGCGGATTCCGAGTTTACGGCATTCGTCAAGTGCCAACGCGATCATTTTGGTGCCAAGACCTTTTCCTCGCTCGCTCGGACGGATACCGTCACCGATATGTCCGCCGGAGACTATCAGATTTTCATTCAGGTAATGTCGGATATTGACTGCGCCGACAAAGATATTCCGTTCCGTATCGAGGCAAAAGAAGGTAGAATCCGGCACATAGTTTTCGTGCGGTTCTTTCACTTCAAGGCTTTCAATATAGCGATCGATATCGTGATAATCACATTTTCGGATCGACCACGGAATAATTTTTTCGCCCGTCGCGGTCCATTCGTCCATCATCTCATTGAGTTGAGGCGCAAATGTTTTATCAAATTTAACAAGTGTGAGCGACATATTTCCTCTTACTTTTCATGTAATCACCCTTTTGTAGGCTTTTACATAACGAGTTCTCTTTGAATTTATTTTTATTATTATACCATATTTCTCCGATTCTTCAACTGTTCTTCGCCTCTGTTCAAAAAAGACTACTGTGCTGTATTGCGCTCGAGGTTGCTACAAGCTTGCGCTACCGAAGCTCGCGGCTGTTCCGCCCTCCGTTTGACTATGAACAGAGTCAAAACAAAAAGGACACCTATCGATGTCCTTTTGTTTTGGCTCCCCCTGTTGGACCACTCGAAAACTACGTGCGTTATATGAGTGCGTGGTGATAGTTTGTTCGTTTTCTATTACGCTGTATCTAACTCGTCAGGTTGCTTCGCAACTTGCGAACCAACGACCTAGCGGTTAACAGCCCCCACTCGAAAACTGCGTGCGTTGTATGAGTGCGTGGTGATAGTTTGTTCGTTTTCTATTACGCTGTATCTCGCTCGTCAGGTTGCTTAGAGCTTGCGCTACTACCAACTGAGCTAAGGAGGAATATTAAGTTTTTGTGAGGTAGCAGCTCGCCGCTCGCTACGTCCGCCATCCGTTTGACTATGAACAGAGTCAAAACAAAAAGGACACCTATCGATGTCCTTTTGTTTTGGCT
>CAVIFU010000073.1:0-5494 GCA_963642145.1 Ruminococcus bicirculans (ex Wegman et al. 2014) | reverse complement strand
TTAAGGGTGGGCGGGTGGGGACCGCTTGAACAAGAGTAAATCGGCTCCGTAAAGTATTACAGAGCCGAAAAAGTATATATAAAGTTTTTATAATTTAGAATCCTTTACCGTCGCCAACGGCGATGTATATCACCGCGCCCACCGGGCGTGTATATCTCCGCGTCCCAACGGGACGTGTATATCACCGCAAGCACAGCTTGCGTATATCACCGTCGCGTTAGCGATGTATTTTGTGTGCTATACACGGTTGGTAAGTCTAAGCGCGTACTTATATATAATAAAGGGGGAAGCTACTTAATTGCTAATTTGGTATTTATATCAAAGAACTTCCATGGAACGTCCTCAATGGGTGGATAAACTCGGAAGACCATGACTTCTTTGGTGACGGGATGCGGAAAACGTAGCTCGTACGCCCAAAGAGCTAAGTTGTAGCCTAAGGGGGATTTGCCCTGACCGTACTTGTAGTCGCCGAAAATCGGAGTGGTGAGCGTGGCAAGCTGTACTCGCGCTTGATGGGATCTGCCGGTAATGAGTTTGACGTCTATCAAGGCAATTTCTTTTTTGGATTCGAGCACCTTGTATTCCATGAGTGCGATTTTGGCTCCTTCCGTCGTAAGCGGCACGCAATATACGAGGTTCTTTTTTTCGTCCTTGTAGAGTGCGTTTTTGAGGATGCCTTTCTTTTCGCGCGGAGTACCGCAAGTAACGGCTAAATACTTCTTTTCAAACTCGCCGGTGCGGACGCATTCGGATAATCTTGCCGCCGCTTTGCTCGTTTTGGCAAAAACCATGACTCCGCCGGTAGGACGATCCAATCTATGGACCAAGCCGAGATATGCTTCGCCGGGTTTTTGGTACTTGTCAACGAGATAATGTTTGAGCATGTCGAGGAGATTGTCGTCTCCGCTCTCATCACCGCATGTGGATACGTTCTGCGGTTTGACTACAACCAAAACGTGGTTATCTTCGTATATGATGTTAATGTCCGAGTAATCGTTATTCATATGTTATTTCTCCGAAAAACGCATCATCGCGCTGGCTCCGCAAGGAAGTATAATATTTTTTTGCTCTGTTGGCAAGCCGATTTCGTACGCTTCGGTAAAATGTTGCGTTTTGCCGAATACAAGCTCCAAAACGTTGCCCATTACGGACGGTTGAAGTCCCGTCGTATAGCTGTTGATCAGATAAAACAACGGATTGTCCGACAACACTCCCGCAGTAAGCTCGACAAGTCCGTAAATCTTGTCTTCCAACTTCCACATTTCTCCCCGCGGTCCCCTGCCGTAACTCGGCGGATCCATGATTATGGCGTCGTAGCGGTTGCCCCTGCGTATCTCGCGCTCGACAAACTTGACGCAATCATCCACTATGTAACGTATGGGTTTATCCTGTAAACCCGACAGCCTTGCGTTAACGCCGGCGCGCTCGCACATCGCTTTGGCTGCGTCTACGTGCGTAACTTTGGCACCCGCCGCCGCACAAGCTATGGTAGCGCCTCCGGTATAAGCAAATAAATTCAATACTTTGATCTCTCTGCCGGCTCCTTGGATATAATCCGTCATTCTCCCCCAATTGTACGCTTGCTCGGGGAATACTCCGGTATGCTTGAATCCCATCAGCTTCAACGAAAAAGTCAGATCGCGCCAATGCACGCGGAATTCTTCCGGGATCTTTTTGAGCTTGACCCACTCGCCGCCGCCTGTCGAACTCCTCTCGTATACGGCGCAAAGCCCCGGATATTTGCGCATATCGAAGGGCGCTTGCCATATTATTTGCGGATCTGGTCGCAAAAGTATCACTCCGCCGAAATCTTCCAGCTTGTAGCCGTTTCCGGTCGCTATTACGCGGTAATCCCGCCATTCTTTGCTGTATTCCATATCAATTACCGGTAAGCTGAATGTATCTGTCAAGTTCCGACATCATCGCGGTGTAGTCGTTGTTCCTGTCTATGAGTATAAGTCCGCCTAAAAAGCTCTTTGCCTCTGTGTACTCCTCTTCTTTGGTAAGGAGTCGCACGAATTTGAGCAAAGTAATTATCATCTCTTGTTTGACGCTTATGCGCTCGTGTTGGAAGTCCGGTACCGTCAAGTCCGTCGCAAGGTCGGCTTTGTATAGGTCTATCATCTTGCGCATGTACTGCATCTTCTTTGGGATATCGTCCGTTTTGTTGAAATTATTCAAAGCCTGCTTGTATTGATCGTAGTCGCTGTCTACGTTGTCGATAGTCAAAATGTAACGCGAATTGACGTACTGCAACTTGAAATCGATGTTGTGCCGTGTAAGCGTGTTGCGAATTATATTGTTGGTTGTCTTCAAATTGTTTATGGCGCTCTCGTACAAGTAGCCCTTCCATAAATAATCGATAATGACGTTGCGGTCTATGCCCATCGGTCCTGCCAAAATGTAATGCAGGAATAACTCCTTGGACTTGCGCGTCTTCCACTGTATCGATTCGCCGTTCGCCGTAACTACCACGTCGCCGAACATGCGCACTTTGAGTACGTTCTGCGGTGGAGGCGCATTCCTGCCCTCGGCTATGAGCGCGTCAATCTTGGCTATGGCTCCCGGCTCGATGCCCTTTAACTTGGCATAGGACAACAGTTGTGAGAATACGTCTTCGGAAAAACTTGCGACAACCATCGTTAGTCCGTGTGACTCCACTACCCTGAACATGTTGCCTACGATATTGTCGATATCGCGCATGTCTCCCGCGGAGAACAAGTGGTTTGCGACAATGCCGGTTGCAAGCATCCAAGCGCACGAACGGTTGCCGCCCGACGCCTGTACCGCGCGCAAAGCGTAGGTGTACGCCGCCTCGTTATCGCCCATCTTGTATAAAGCGTATGCGTAAGCCGCCGCAGTCTGAACCACGAATTGCGGATAGTACCGCTCTGCGTACATCAACGACAGCTTGGCAATGCGAATAGCCCTTTCCACATCGCCTTTGAGGGATAAAAGCAACGAACGCGCCATTATCGCGAAAAACCTCGACATGTCGTCCTTGCCATCCGACGTAAACGCCATGGCGCCCTTGATGAATCTTTCCGACGCTTCATCGTCGCCTTTGTGATAATTGCCGACAGCCATTACCGCATAAAGCAAAGCCATCTCGCTGTAATCGTTCCTCTCACGAGCGTATTCTATGGATTCCCGAATTCCGTCAAAGCATGCGTCCGGACCATCCGAAAACAGCTTGGCTGCCTTGATTTTGGACGGCGCAATGTAGCCGGGCAACACTTCTTTGAGCTCTTCCGTAATGCCGACCGCCTTGCGGTAATTGCCCACTTTTGCGTATTGTAGGGCTATCACTTCTGCGTATTTGGGATACCAAATTGCCTTTTTCGCTTCCGGATCATGCAAGCGATTCTCGGCGTCGGCAAGGCTGAAAAACTTGCGCGCCATGCGGTTATCGGTATAGGTCAAGGCTAAAATCAAGTTTTCCTTTTGAATCTTGCCGGAATCCGACAACCCTTTGATAATACCGACGTATTTATCAATTTTGGCAGAATCGTTTTCTCTGTCAAGGGCGGAAATGAGTATCCACAAAGCTCCGTAATAGAGGTAATCCGCCATTCCTTCTTGGTCAAACTCGCGGAGGAGTTCCTCGCTCATAACTACGTCGTAGAGGTCGGTGCCTTTGAACGCGTAAGCAAACGCAAGCAGTAAATTGAGCCCTTTGGCGTCTCCCGGTACGATTGATTCGCAAATGAGATTGACGTGCGCCTTGGCGTAGGAATAGAGCTCGAATATGGACGCGTTGCGCGAACATCTGTTTTCTATCATTATCTCGGCATAGTCAAGTCTATGGAGATACAGCGCAAGCGTCAAGTCGCGCGTCAATGCTCCGCGCTCGATAACGCCACGGAAATATCTGTCTTCGTAGCTTATCGCCGCGTAATCTTTGCCTTCGCATCCGTCAAGGCTCAAAAGATACTCCCTGAGTCCGCTCTCCAAAACGTAGCACTCGTCCGCGCCGACGGAATATTGGTAGGCGTATACGCCTCTGCGCGCAAGGAATTTAAGAACGGCTTCGCCTTCCGGCAAAAAACTCGATACCGTGCTGCCGCTGACGAACGGGAACCCCGCCACGTAACTCAAAAACGCCTTTTGATCGTCGTCCAAGCCTGCCAAATACTCCTTGTAGGTATATAACGAGCGTTTGAGCGCAAGCCCCTTTTCGTCGATAATCAGCGGATATGTCGGATCTAATTTGGAAAAATCCATCTTGAAATAAGCCGTTGCCGAAAGCACAATTTTGAGATTGCGCGGCGCGTGCTTAATCAAATATATGAATTCGGAATAATCGTAATCCTCGGCAAGTAAATTGATGGCGTCGAACACAAACAGTATGCCGCGCTCCTCGGACTCGATGTTTTTGAGCACGGCGGAAAGAGCCGCCGTGGTACCGCCGTGTTCGCACACGTCGGCGCCCTTGATAAGCGTAAGCTTGGGATCGTCTTTGTCCAAAACCTTTTCGCCGATAGTGACGCTCAGCCTCGAAAAATCATCGATTACGGGATTAAAACGGTAATATTTGTAATACCTGTTGCATAGCTCACGTAAAAGATCTATGCGGTTGTATTCCGCAGGACAGATTAGGAATACCGAACTCGCCTCGCTGGTCATAATATCGTTAATGACAGAGTTGACTTCCGAATCTAACATGCGCGCCTCCGTTTCCCTCCCGGGCAAAAATAATAGTTATATCTATTGTAAAATATTAGTAAAACTTTGTCAACAATATTTAATTAACACCAACGGAATTAACCGTGAATTTTTTGTGAATCAATGGCATTTAGTCAAGTATACGCATATTATGTCTCGAGGCGAATATGAATATTAACGATTACATCAAGCGTAAAAACAAAAATAAACCCAATCTCAGTCCCGAAGAGGCAATAACCAAATACTCCGCTATGAATGAAGAAGAGCTCATGCGCGAACTTCTTCGAACGGCGGAACGCGGAAGAGCCGAAGGCGAACTAAATAACGGCATATTGGACGATATACGCGCCAAAGTCGCGCCACTACTCACGCCCGAGCAAGCGGACAAGTTAAACGATCTCGTAGACGGATTAAAGGAGTGATATGGATCTGATGAGTATGCTACCGCTACTTATGGCTTTTAGCGGCGGTAACAAAACTAACGGCAATAACGGCGGAGGTATGGACGTTGCTTCCGTCATGAATTTGATGAGTGCAATGAACGGTAATAAAAACAATTCAAGCGGCAATCCCATGGATATGCTGAAAAATGTTTTTGGCGGAAATCAACGCGCGAACACGAGAGAACACGAGCGCGCAAACCCGAATATGACGAGCATAAACGGTATGCTCAGCCCGGAAATGATGAGGATACTAATGGATCTCGCAATTAAGGGGACATGTAATAAATAAATCATAGTGCTTAATATACGCGCCCGTTGGGCGCGGTGATATACACTGCCTGACGGCAGCGGTGATATACGCGTCCCGTTGGGACGCGGTAAAGGAT
>CAVIFU010000072.1:0-5595 GCA_963642145.1 Ruminococcus bicirculans (ex Wegman et al. 2014) | reverse complement strand
GCCGATTTACTTTTGTTCAAGCGGTCCCCACCCGCCCACCCTTTAAGAGGACGATTAAATATTAACCGCAACTTCACACTTCACACTTCACACTATACTATTAAAACGTAAATTTTCAAAGTAAATGCAACGTTGCATTTGGTTTGAGAATTTGCTGAAATATCCTTAAAACTCTTAAAACAGTTGTAAAATTATATATAATATGATATACTACAACGTGAGGATGTGACCGAATGGAATCCGTTAAGATAGTAGAACTCAAAAAGGATATTGTGGGAGCCAACGATAATAGGGCGCAAGCACTCAGGTCGGAGCTTACCGAAAGGGGCGTGTTTTATGTCAATGTGATGTCGTCGCCGGGTAGCGGCAAGACGACGTTGCTTGTAAGCCTTATCGGGGAACTCAAAGGCCGTTGCAAAATTGCCGTTATGGAAGCGGATATCGACGGCGACGTAGACGCCTACACAATTCGTAGCGCCGGCGCGGAGGCGGTACAGCTGCACACGGGCGGCATGTGTCATTTAGACGCAGGCATGTCGCGCATGGGGCTCGAGTCCCTTAACGGAGGCGCGGATTTGGTGTTTTTGGAGAACGTAGGCAATCTTGTTTGCCCTGCCGAATTCGATACCGGCGCGCACCTCAAACTCGTGTTGTTATCGGTGCCCGAGGGCGACGACAAACCGCTCAAATACTCGTTGATGTTCGGCGTTGCGGATATAGTGGCAGTCACCAAGAAGGACGCATTGCCCTATTTCGATTTCGACGTAGATAAATTCAAGTCGGACGTCAAACGCATCAATCCCGAAGCGAAAATCGTCTTTACTTCGGCAAAGACCGGGGAGGGCGTCAAGGAGCTTGCCGAGCTTATACTTACCGCACGGAGGGAATATGAGAGTCATAGAGGTTAAAGAATCGGCATTTGCCGATAACGACGCCATAGCGTCCGCCACGAGGAGGGCGTTACGGGAGCAAGGCATGTTCATGATTAACGTTATGTCTGCGCCCGGGAGCGGCAAGACCACACTTCTCACCGCCCTGATAGGGGAGCTCAAACGCGAATACAAAGTTGTCGCGATGGACGTTGACATAGAAACGGACCTCGACGCGGACAGACTCGCGCGCGGAGCGGGGATAGAGTGCGTGCAAATTCACAACGGCGGACTCTGCCACATCGACGCGTACATGGTGCGTGACGCCTTGGCGGCAGCCGATTTCGGCAGTCCCGATTTAATAGTACTCGAGAACATCGGCAATCTTGTTTGCCCTGCGGAGTTCGATACCGGCGCGCATCTGAACATGATGTTGTCATCGGTGACGGAGGGCGACGACAAACCGCTCAAATATCCGTTGATGTTTACCAAGTGCGACATTGTCGTTGTGACGAAATCGGACGTTTTAGGCGTATTCGATTTTGACGTCGACAAGTTCAAAGAGAGGGTCAAACACCTCAATCGTAACGCGAAAATCATTGTCGTAAGCGCAAAGACCGGCGAAGGAATGCGCGCTTTGACCGATGAAATACAAAACAGGATAAAAATTTATAAGGAGAATAACTTATGCCGGAAATGAGCAATGCGTTCGTCCCTAAATTTATGGGGGATCCGAACCCGAGAGAAAAGATTCTTAAGCTGGCGCGTAAAATTACCGACTGTATCGACCACAAGATAGCCGGTGTTACCGTCAACGACCCCGAATACTGGGGACTTGCATGCGTCGTCACTGACGAAATGGCGGACATAGCTCTCAAAATGAATCTACGCACCCACTATACGTTTGAGGATCTACACGCCATGAATCCCGAGTATAAGAAAGAGGATTTGGAGAAGATCCTCAAAGAGATGAGCGACATCGGCATTTTGGAGTACGATTACGGCGATCATTACACCGACGACGGACCTATTCCGGGCGCACCGCACGTAAGACGTTACGTTCTCCCGATGTTCGTCCCGGGCTCTGCGGAATTCACCAACATGGTCAAAAAACAGCTTGACGATCATCCGGAACTTGCCATGTTCTTTGAACGCATGACGTTCCTACCTCTTGCCAAAGTAACGCCCATGGTGCCTCCGGGCGGCGCGGGCATCGGCATGCACGTTATACCGGTGGAAAAGGCAATCAGCATGGAGAACAACGTTATGGACATCGAACGCCTCTCCTACTGGCTCAAAAAGTATGAAGGACACCTCGGCGTAGGCATATGCTCCTGCCGTTACGGCAGAGCCAAGCTCGGCGAAGGTTGCGCCAACAGCGCGGACGAGTGGTGTATCGGCATAGGCGACATGGCGGATTATTGTAGGGAAACCGGCAAGGGCAGGGACATCACCTACGAAGAGGCGATGCAAATCTTGCGCAATGCCGAAGCCAACGGATTCGTACATCAGATCACCAATATCGACGGACAGAACAAGATATTCGCGATATGCAACTGCAACGTAAATATCTGTAACGCTCTCCGCACCTCTCAATTATTCAATACGCCCAACCTATCGCGCAGCGCGTACACCGCAAAGGTTGAGCGCGATAAGTGCGTAGCATGCGGTAAATGCGTAGAGTATTGCCCCGCAGGCGCCGTCAAGCTCGGACAAAAGCTTTGCACCAAGAACGGCGAAGTCAAGTATCCCAAGCACGAACTCCCCGACAACCTGAGCTGGGGACCCGACAAGTGGGACGAGGACTACCGCGACAACAACCGCAAGAACTGCTATGATACCGGTACCGCCCCCTGCAAAGTGGCATGCCCCGCGCACGTATCCGTCCAAGGTTACATCCGCAAGGCAAAAGAGGGCAAGTACGGCGAAGCGCTTGAACTTATCAAAAAAGACAATCCGTTCCCCGCAATATGCGGAAGAGTCTGCAATAAGCGTTGCGAAGCGCAATGCACGCGCGGAACCATAGACGAAGCCGTCGCGATAGACGACATCAAGAAGTTTATCGCAGAGCGTGATTTACACGCCGAAACGAGATTCGTACCGCCGGTAGTCATACCGTCCAACGTCGAAAAGACTTGGTCGCAAAAGATAGCCGTTATCGGCGCCGGACCTGCCGGACTTTCTTGCGCATACTATCTTGCCACCATGGGCTACAAACCCACCGTATTCGAGCGCCACGCTCGTCCCGGCGGCATGCTTACTTACGGAATACCTTCCTATAAGCTCGAAAAGGACGTCATTGAAGCTGAAATCGACGTTTTGCGCGCACTCGGCGTAGAATTCAAATGCGGCGTTAACGTAGGCAAAGACGTCACGTTGGACGAACTTAGAGCCAAGGGATACAAAGCCTTCTATGTAGCAATAGGTTGCCAAGGCGCGCGTTTGCCGGGTATCCCCGGCGAGGACGCCGTAGGCGCGACGACAGCCGTCAAATTCTTGGGAGAGGCTACCGACAATCAAGAACCTCGCCTAAATGGCAAGACGGTAGTAATAGGCGGCGGTAACGTCGCTGTAGACTGCGCACGCACGAGCGTCAGACTCGGCGCGGAGAGCGTAGCGCTCTATTCGCTTGAGTCGAGGGAAGAGATGCCCGCTTCCAAGAAGGAAGTCAAGGAGACCTTAGAGGACGGCATAGACGTAGTCAACGGCTACGGACCCAAGGAGATTTTGAAGGACGAAAACGGCAATGTCAAAGCCGTCGTATTCAAGAGATGTTTGCACGTTAAGGATCCCGAAACCGGACGTTTCAGTCCCAAATATGACGAGAACGATACCGTCACGGTGGAAGCGAACAACGTCGTATACGCCATAGGACAAACGGTCGAATGGGGCGAACTGCTCAAAGGATCCAAGGTGGAATTCCACCACGGCAACTACCCCGTAGCGGACGCGTTGACCTATCAAACGGCAGAGCCCGACATCTTTGTCGGCGGTGACGTTTATTCGGGACCCAAGTTTGCCATCGATGCCATCGAGGCAGGCAAGAACGCGGCTGAGTCTTTGCATCGTTACGTACAACCGGGCGCGAGCATGACGATAGGTAGGAACCGTCGCGACTTTATCGAGCTTGACAAAGACAACCTTGTTATCGATTCCTACGATACCGAAGGCAGACAAGAGGCGCAAAACATCGCCGAGTACGACAAGCACTCTTTCCGTGACGTACACGGCGTACTTACGGAAGAGCAGGTACGCGCAGAGGCTTCACGTTGCTTGGGTTGCGGCGCAAGCGTGGTTGACGAAAACAAATGTATAGGTTGCGGAATTTGCACCACAAAGTGCATGTTTGACGCTATACATCTGCATCGCGATCATCCCGAGGCGTCCACCATGGTCAGGAGCGAAGACAAGTTCAAAGCGATATTGCCTTATGCCTTAAAGCGTGCCATCAAGATCACTTTCGGCAAGAAGACCGCGGAAGAGAAGGCTTCCCAAGCCAAGCACAAAGAATACGTCAAAGCCGAACGCGCCAAAAAGAAAGCCAACGGAGCCAATAAATAATGCACGAACTCGGAGTAGTTTTCCATATAGCGGATGCCGTGGTCAAGGTCGCCGAAGAGAACGGCGTTTCCAAAGTAAATAAAGTCATTGTCGAGATCGGCGAAGTAAGCACGGTTGTCAAAGATCAGCTTATAGACTGTTGGAACTGGAACGCCAAGCGCACGGGCGTATTGGACGGAGCCGAACTTTCCGTCATCGATATACCGGCGGTAACGTACTGTGAGGATTGTGGCAAGACTTATCCCACGGTTGAGTACGGCAAGACCTGTCCGCATTGCGGTAGCGGCAACACGTATTTGGTTAGCGGCAATGAAGTCGTTATCAAAGAAATAGTGGTAGATTGAGTACCTAAATATCGGAGTAATGCACCCGAAAGTCCGCTTTTGGGTGCATTTTTGTAAAATCATGAACGCACTTAAAATCGTACACGAAGTAATCGAAAAATTCGTAGCCTACGGCGATACCTGCATAGACGCTACCGCCGGGCGCGGATACGACGCGGCTTTTTTGTCGGAGCTTGTCGGGGATAAAGGGCGCGTAATAGCGTTTGACATCCAAGAGGAAGCCGTGCGCAGTACCGAGGCGTTGCTCAAAACGCGCGGACTCCGCGCAGAGGTTCACCTCGATACGCACGCGCATATGGCTGATTACGCCGATCCGAATACCGTTGCATGCGTTGTATTCAACCTCGGCTACCTCCCGGGCGGAGACCACACCGTATTTACCCACGCCACGGACACTATCCCCGCGATAGAAGCGGCGCTAACTCTACTCAAAGACGGCGGACTGCTTGCCGTCACGATTTATTCCGGCGGTGCCACGGGATATGCGGAGCGCGACGCCGTAATACCTTACCTCAAATCCCTCGATTCCGACAAATATCAAGTGCTCGGCGTAACTTTTGACAATTGGAAGGGCGATTTTCCGCGTCCATACTTTATCATTAAAAACCCTTAGAAGTACGGTTCGCTTCTAAGAAAAAGTTGAGTTTTTTGCTTTTTTATTGGATTTTTTGATATTGAAATATATTAAAATATTTTAAGCATTATTAATCAAAGAATCCTTAACTTCACACTTCACTCTTCACTCTCCAATTAGGGTGGGCGGGTGAGAGTTATATCGCAAAAATCCCGATGTATAATTTTTTGTGCGCAGAGTGCTATTG
>CAVIFU010000071.1:0-5919 GCA_963642145.1 Ruminococcus bicirculans (ex Wegman et al. 2014) | reverse complement strand
CTCGTAGTGACCATAGCGTCTATCTCCGTGGGCATAGGTAGCGGCGCTTTGGCGGGGAAAAACTTTACCGGCGCTTATGCCGAAACCGAGACTTCCGTTTTGGACGGCGACACAAGTTGGTATCGTGAAGGAGAAACGGAGTTTTATATTTCCACCGCACAACAACTTGCGGGAATGCAAACGGTTATTAACGCTCACAACTATCTTTCGGGAGCGACGGTTTATCTGCTCAACGATATAGATTTGGGCGGAAACGTGACTTATAACGGCGCATCGACCAAGGTCGGTGACGGCGCGAAAGTTTGGACATCGGTAAACGATTTCAGAGGTAAATTGGACGGACAAGGTCACAAAATAACCAATATGTATATTAAAGGCACCGGCACCGAAGGCTTTTTCGGGTCGACCGGGAACTATGCCGCGTGGATAGAAAACGTCACTTTTGAAAATTGTTATGTAATTGGCGGTGATTCTTCTGCGATTATTTGCGGCGATTTAACTTCTACCAACACTGAGTACGGTGGATTTTTCAATGTTAACGTAACAAATAGCTGTCTAATCGCAGGAGACAATAGCGGATTGATTGCAGGGTTTGCGATGGCTATGCTCGACGGTTGCACCGCAACGAACTGTTATGTGTCATCGACTAAAGGTGGCGGTTTGGTCGGTCAGGTGTATGGATATGGCGACAACGGCAGACATACGCAATTCAAAGATTGTGCGGTTAACAATGTGACATTTGGAAGCACATCGTCGGGATCTATCTTCGGTACAAATTGCAGTGAAAGTGTAGCGGTTTACTTTGAAAACGTTACCGCAAGCGGTTGCACGGGAAGCAACGGCTTAACCGTTGCGGGCGATATGGGATATATTACAATTGCAAAGTGGGACGGCACGTCGGGAGATACGACATGGAACGTTTCAGACGGCAAAGACCTTGTTATCGCAACAGCCGCGCAACTCAAAGGCTTGGCAACGCTTGTAAACGGCGGCACGAATTTTGACGGTAAAACCATTTATATTCCGATCAACATCGATCTTAACGGTCAGGCGTGGACGCCTATAAGCGGCACGTTCAAGGGAACTATCGAAGGTCTCGGGCGCAGAATAGACAACCTCAAGGTTTCGGGCGCGGACGCGCCGGGATTCTTTGGTGGCAATTTCCATGGTACGATTCAGAATTTGGGCTTTAAGAATGCAAATATCAGCGGCACCGGAAGCGGTGGCGTTGTGGCTAACGATATAACATCATCAACCGCGCTTATCGACAACGTGATTGTGGAAGACAGCACGATTACGTCGAGCGACAAACATGCGGGCGGTATAGTGGGTTGGACGGACTGCACAATAAAGAACAGTCTTGTCAAAAACTGCACGATTACGTCTACGTCGAGTGGCCAATATGCGGGCGGTATTGTCGGAGAAGGACAAAAATGTGACGGCGCCGGGTTGATTTACAATTGCGGTTCAATGGGCAACAAGATAAGCGGCGCGAGTGGTTCCGGCAAAATCATCGGCCACGGCATAAGTGCCGGCGTGGCGGAAGGTTGCTATTCGGACGGCACTGCCGTTGGCACAAGTGACGGTAGTTATGCAGAAAAGAACAACCGCACGGATTTTGCTTCGATAAACGGCGACTTGGCAATCACTCCTATCAGCGTGTCGGGAAACGAAAAGAGTTATGCCTCATCGAGAATGCCGCAAACAGTGGTGATGACATTTGTTTCCACCCCGACAGACGTTAGCGTGCAAGAAAACGGTGTTGAAATTGACAGTGAACTCAGATCAAATGTGTTGTTGTTTGAAACGAAGACAGGCGCGAACAAGTATACCGTGGCATATACCGTCAACGACACTGCCTATACAACCATAATTGCAACGGGACTCAGCATAATTGACTATTCAATCAAGTTTGGCGGAAACAATTTTGATTTGTCCACTGCATATACCAATGCAAAGAACGAAACATACATTTTGACAAATTCAAGTCTTACGCTTGAAATGAGTAGGTCGCTTTATGAAGGGGAAACTCTCAAGGTGACGCTTGACGGAACCGAGATATCTGCAACCGACAACGTTTACGCGTTGGGAACAACGGGAGACAACGCAATCTCGGTGTCCATTGAAAATTCATATCTTGGCATAACGTTCAAAAAAGAGTACACATTTGTCGGAAAAACGCAAGACTATCTTGATAATACATCTGTTTGGGACGGCGTCAGCGTTGATACGCGTTGGTACGATGAAAGCAAGACGTCATATGAAATTTCTACCGCGGCTCAACTCGTCGGACTTTCCGAATTGACAAGTTCCTGGAAGGATAAAGTTCTTTTCGATGGTAAGACCGTTTCGATTACTGCGGATATAGATATCGGCTATTTCGAGTGGACCAGAATAGCGAGGTGGTCAAATTCTGGTTTTCACATAGTTTTCGGGGGAAACATAAACGGTAACAATCATACGATATACGGCTTAACCGATTGGTTTATGGGCGCGTTCGTAGGCGAATTCTTCAAAGATCTCAACTTTGAGAACTGCGAAGTAAAAATAACATCCAAAGACGATTTGCCGAATTCCGATGGGTATAAAGATAAAGTAGGTATCGCAATAATGCAGGTGCTCTATGATGAGACAATGACATTTGCTACGAACAGAACCGTAACGATAGAAAACGTCAATGTGAAGAACTGCACCGTCTTCTGCGCGGATGTGTCAGGTGATACGCGCAGAGTCGGCGCGCTTGTAGGAAACATCTATCTTGTAAAAGAAGGCGTCGGATGTGTTATCAAAAACTGTACCGTAAGCAATTCCAAGATAAGCAGCACAACGAGCGCGGGCGCTATCGTGGGACATGCGGACAAGATGAATACTTCTCTCACCATAGAGGGCTGCAAGGTCAGCGATATTGATTTTTCACTACCGAACGGAAGCATAACATCGACAACAGGCACAGTCGTAGCCTATGGTTCGTCATCCGGTTCGATTGAAATAAAAAATTGTCTTGTCGATCCTCGGTGCAACATAAGCAACGTCTCCAAAACCACTATAAGCGGAAGAGAGACAGAGGCGAAGTTGGTGCAAACGACTGAAGATAAGGCAGTGACTATTGCCGACGGCGCAAGTTTGAGCTTGTCTACCGCAGAATTGAATAAAATAACGGTGCCGAAGGGCAACGCGTCTTTTTGCTATCTCACGATAGGCGGCGAATATAAAGAAATGACGCTTAACGGCGAGAATTTCGAATATGCGTTCGATAAGTCCGAAAACGTTGACGGCACATATACATTAGGCATACGCTCGGAAGATACGGGCAAGTGGCTTGACTTCACGTTGACCGTATCATCGGTTGCGTATTCAATCAAATTTGACGGAAAGTCGGCGTCGGAGTCGAATAACGTAAGCGCGGAGAGCTCAAGCGTATTCCATGTTTTGAATAAGGACGTGCCGATCACGTTTGCTTTTGGGGAAGCGTCAAACGGAATAACACTTGTCAGCAACAGCGCGAAAATGACGTTTGACGGTAATACTATCAGCCTTGGTAATGTGGTTGCGGGCGTAAACAACGTCGTTTTGACAATTGGCGCGTCCGTGTATAACTACACTTTCTACGTTTATGAGAAGCTGGGAACGTACGACGGCTTGTATTACGTCCCGGGAATGGACGGTTACAACGACAAGAGTGCGTCGGGCGCGGAATTCAGACTGAAACAGCCCGAATATCCCAAAGCCGGTGTTACCAATTATTCAACGCAATATATTCTTTTCTACGGAATCAATGGCGTTAGCTTCAATGCGTCAAGATCGATGCACTGGGATAGAGGATACGGCGGCGAGCATTTCAGTATATATGTCGACGGCAACTCAATTTATAATGAAACGGGTTATCAGGAAATAACCGCATATTCCGGCTTAAACTGGGGCACTAAGTTATACCCGACATTTACCGACGCAAGCACCGTTCACGTGATAAAACTCGTTTACAGTCGTTCCAACTATGACGGCGATACAACGGCAACTAAGGATACCCATGGTCTCGGTTTTGCCGGCATTAAGAACCTGAAACCGAGAACGCTCCAAGCGATGACCGTCAATTACGACGCGGATAGTTTTTCGCTCGAATACAAAACGGACGTGATGGATAATTGGGCGAAGGTAAATAGCGGTGTGCCGTTTGAAATTTTGGTAGGCGGAGAAGTTAAATTGCAAGCGTCCGGTTTGTCTTTTAGCTACGACGGAACGGAAATAGCCTACGTAACGAACGAGCAACAATTTTGGGTGCAGTCTTCAGGAGGACATTTAGGTTGGTTTAACAACGACAAGGGAGAGAGATTGAGCTCCGTAATCGATATTAGCGGATACGTAACGGAAGAAGAGTGGACGCGAACCTTTTACATCTATTCATCTGTAAAGTTTGTCGACACGTTTGAGGCAAAGCTCGGCTATTTGGATAAAAACAAAACGACAGAGACGACGAGTATCTCGCCCTCCTATGACGAAAGCGGAACCATTTCCGTTTCTGATTCCACGAAGCCCGTTTATATCTACGTTCCCGCAGTAGGACTCGGCACCGTTTGCACCATGTACGTAAACGGAGCGCCTATCGTGCTTAACGATATCGTGGACGGCAACTACAGATACGATCTTACAAAACTCGTCGGCTCGGTTGAAATCTATTTCGTGTATACGTACACGTCTCCGTATGGGAAACTGACGTCCTATTCGACAATAACGATGCCTACAAAGGAAGTGGAAGGCGACGCCGTTCAGGGCGTTTTCCGCTTCAAAATCGGCGGCATTATCAATTTTGAAAACGCGGTCATCGTTGACAACAAAACTGTTGCGTCCATAAACGCGACCGACAGTGCCGGCACGACATTGACAACAGGCACGAGTGTGGACTCGTTCCCGATTACGCTCAGAGTATACGTATCCGACCCGGCTTACGCCTTCTACGGTTGGACGGTTGACGACGTTGTGGTCAGCTCAGACCAAGTATGGGTAACCAACTATATACCTAAGGGAACCATAAAAGCCAAGGTCGAAACAATCAAATACGCGCAAGTGGACGATGTGAAGTACGATTCTCTTGCCGCGGCGTTGGCTGAGGCGAAAAGCGGACAAACGGTCAGATTGCTTTATAACGTTTCCGTAACCGAAGATTTGATCGTCCCGAGCGGAGTAACGTTGCTTATTCCTTATTCTGCGACGGATACCACGGGTTATGCTATGGGCACAGCGCGCTACGAAAGGACAAGCTGGGGCAGAGGACTCGAACCGTATCTTACATTGACGATAGGAAACGGCGCAAAACTCACCGTTAACGGCAAACTGCTATTAGGCGCAATTCAACACACCAAAGATCAAACGTCGCAAGGCATGACGGTTGCGGATTATTCGCAAATCGTGAACAATGGCGAGATCATCGTAAACGACGGCGGTTACATGAACGTTTTGGGCAGAATTACAGGCTCGGGCAGCATCACATTAAACAACGGCGCAACGCTTCGTCAGCCCTTCCTCGTCAACAATTACTCGGGCGGCACCAATACCAACGCGTTGTATAATGCAGATCAATTCCCGTTCGTGCAATTTGCCACGATCAACGTCGAGTGTAAGCAGATTATCAACTACGGCGGAAAAATTATCGGCTCCACGGCACTTTACTTCTATGGCAGCATTCACACTCAGGACGTTGTGCTTGTTGACAAGATCGAGAACAAAACTATAGAAGGCGCAGTCGGATCGCTTATCTGGCTAGAGGCAGGAAGCCGTCTCGAAATCTCTTATAACGGGGAAAAAGCCGTAAAGCAACAAGTCGGCAGTATCTGTCTCAATGACAGCGGTTTGACAACGATAGACGTATTCGGCAACATCACCGCAGGCGAGTTCTCCCTCCAAGGCTACGGCAGCAAAAAAATG
>CAVIFU010000070.1:2652-6236 GCA_963642145.1 Ruminococcus bicirculans (ex Wegman et al. 2014) | reverse complement strand
CGGCAACATCACCGCAGGCGAGTTCTCCCTCCAAGGCTACGGCAGCAAAAAAATGATTCTTGCCATACCGTACACTTACAACTTTAACATCAAGAGCGGAGCAACCGTCGCGATTGCTCAAAAATACAAGATTATGCCCGGCGCGGTCGTTACGATAGAAGATGGCGGTACCGTCAATATTACTTCTACCGGCGCGCTCTACGTCTACGACGGACTTATTCAGGCAGACAAGAGCGGAAAGCAATATCCGCAAGCAAGCGTACTCAAAGCTTACGGCTTCGATAGGAGCGGTATGCTCATCGTGGACGGCACCTTGAATATCGAAGGCACGTTCGCGGGTATCGCGCAGACAAACGGCGCAACCGGCACGATAGTGGTTGGGCAAAACGCAAAAGTAGACACTCAAACTATTACCGACGGCTGCACCACGGGTTACGTTGCAGACGAAACCGTATTTGACATGAACGGCAGAGTATACGGCGTGTACGGCGCGATAGAGCTTTCCGTAGGCACCACCTACAAGGCGTTCTCGGCTGACTCCTTCACGGTAGAAAAATTCACCGTAACCTCGGCTTCCCGCTTATCCGGTGACGCTCTAACCGCCACAATCGACCAAACCTACAAAGGTAGATTCCTCGTGTGGGATCAAACAAAAGAAAAGTTTGTCGTTACCCTTGATTTCTACATCGGTTCGGTGCAACAGGGCGTTAACGTCACCGTGAACGACACTAACTGCCAAACGGATGAGAACGGCAAATTTAACCTCACCGTATATCTCGGAAGCGCTACGGATCCGATAAGCTACTACACGACAAACGTGTATACCGCTACGCAAAAGCATACGGTTACCGTCGGCGTTGCCGCGCAAACGCTTAACAGAGTGGCAAGCGGAGTTACTCTCAAAGACAACAACGTATACCTCCGCGAATACGACACGGCAGGCAGTATATCTAAGGATTTCGCGCTCAACGCGGTAGTTGCGTTCTACGGCACGACCGATACGGCAGACGTGGCGTTGAGTATCTCGGATGTCGCTCTGACCGGCACGTATGTCACCAAGAACGTCAGTCTCACCGATGCCACGCTTACAAAGGCGCTCAGCGCAGACCTCAAGGTTGTAGGCAAAGACGTCGCGCAATTTGTTTCCGACGTCAACGCACTCCCGAGTGCTACCGATATAGTCGGCACGGCAAATACGCTGTATGCAACTTACAACGCTCTCACGGGAAAGGGCGCCGATTACGACATCGCATTCATCAAGGATTACCTAAACGGCAAGGACGCGTTTGCGTCTCAAATCGTCAAGGAAATCGCTGTCGGAAGCGCTTCGATCACTTACGGCGACAAAGAAGTAAGCGTGACCGCAACATATGTAAACGGTACTACGTCCACGGCTTCGGCAACTCTCGGTAGCTGGAAGTGGGAAAACTCCACCGTTGTGGCAACCGCTACATACGGCGGTGAGTACGGCGAAGCGAAGTACAGCGTATCCGTATCCTGCAACGCAACGAGGAAGAGCGTAACCGTCACCGTTGACAACAAAGAAACTATATACGGCGAAGCCCTCGTGGAGCTTACTTGGAAAGCAGATGGACTTGTAAACGGCGATACAGAAGATTCTCTCGGCGTTACCATATCCAAAACGGAAGGCACCACAGCCGGAAGCTACGACATCGTATGCTCGGGCGGCACAAGCAATAACTTCTACAACGTAACGTTTGCCGGCAAGGGTACCTATACGATCAATAGGCGTGCCGTTACCGTCACAATCGACGATAAGTCGGTAACATACGGCGACAGCGCGGAATTGACTTGCGTAATTCCCACACTCGTGGGTAACGATGAGCTCGATATCAGCCTTTCGAGGGAGAACGGCGACGCCGTAGGTAGCTACGTAATTTCCGGCGTAGCGCCCGAAAACAGCAAGAGCAACGATAACTACGAGATCACCATTGAAAACGCCACGTATACGATAACGGCAAGACCCGTTACGATACTTGTGAAGGACGTTACATGCGTATACGGCGAAAAAGATTCGGCGTTTGCGATTAGCGTCACGAGCGGAAGCATGGCAGGCACAGAAGACGCGTTCTCACTCCTTACTATCAAGAGGGTAGCAGGCACGGACGTCGGCAATTACGACATCACCGCGACAAGCAACAATAACGCTAACTACGCACTCACGATTAACTACACCGGCGACGGCAAGTCTGTGTACGCCGTCACGCAGCGCAAAGCAACCGTAACGATTGCCGCGCAACAATCCGTCTACAGCGATGAGATTAAGGCAATCGAGTACACCGCGGCTAACGTGGTGTCGGGCGATGACTTGAAGGTTGTCCTTGCCAAGGCGAAAGCCGACGTCAAGACTGTAGGCAAATATGACGTCGAGTGCTCGTTCGACAACAAAAACTACACGGTCGAGTTCTTGAACGCCACCGGCGCCTACACGATAACCGAACGCGAAATTGTGGTAAACATCGCGCCTAAATCCGTCACTTACGGCACAACGGTCAACGCGTCCGACTTAGTCTTGACTCTCGGTAACGAAACGACGATCGAAACCGGCGATGAGCTCGGCGATATTGCAAAGCTTGCATTTGAATCGACTCCCAAAGCCGTCGGCAAGTACGACGTAAAGGGCTCCGTTCAAAACAACAACTACAAAGTAACGTTCAAGGGCGAGCAAGAGGCTCTGAGCATAACACCCAAGGCGATAACCGTCAATGTCGGTAGCGGCTCAAGCGTTTACGGCGAAACCGCAGACATCTCCAAGCTTGCGCCGTCACTTGCGGAAGGTTCCGAAACGGCGTATGACGAAGCAATAAGCGTCCTCAATATCAAACTTGCCTTTACTGCAACCGAAGTAAGGAATGTCGGTAAGTATGACGTAAAAGCCTCTTACTCCGATAGTAACTACGACGTAACCTTCTCGGGCGAAGCGGAAGCGTATGAAATTACCGCTTTCAAGGCAAATATAGTAATCGCTAAGCCCTCCAACTTGATGCAGGGCAATATGAATCTCGCTATCGTTGCGTCCGCCGAGGGCACGCCCGACTCCGACTACGTCAATTCCTTGACATACGAGCTCTACTCGGGCGAAACCAAAGTGGCAACCGTTGCAAACGGCAAAATCACCGCTTCGGACGGACAAACGCTTACAATAGGGACATACGCGATTAAGGCGGTCAACAACAATACTAACTACGAGATAGCGTCGCAAAACGACGTAGAACTCGTTGTGGTAGAAGCCAATAAGTATTACACGGTTGACTTCGGCGCAACCTCCAAAGTGTATGACGGCAAAACGTATGAGCCTAAGCCCACCGTCAAGATAACGGAGACCCAAGCGGAAGTCACCGACTTCACCGTTTCCGTCAGCGGCGCGGGAGAAACAATTCTCAACGCCGGCACGTATGAAATCAAACTTACCACCGCCGATAACGTATCGTATACGACGGCCTACACCGTAACGCAAAGAGAAGTAACCGTGACGATTGCAAATAAATCGAGCGTTTACGGCGAAGATATTACCGTTGCGCAAGACGGATACACCGTAACCACGGGTAACGTCATAGCGGGGG
>CAVIFU010000070.1:0-2137 GCA_963642145.1 Ruminococcus bicirculans (ex Wegman et al. 2014) | reverse complement strand
GTCAAGGACGGCAAGACGATTAAAGACGTCGGCACTTACGAAATCGAAGGCACCGCGACAACGAAAGACTACAAAGTAACGTTCACATCCGCAAAGTACACCGTAACGCAAAGAAAAGTAACCGTCCTCGTGGATGACGCGACAAGCGTTTACGGCGAAGGCGATGCCGCATTGACCGTATCGATCAAAGCAGGCGACATGGCGCCCGGTGAAGACGTTAATTCGCTCCTGACCTTGGCAAGGGTTCCCGGCACCGTTGTCGGCAAGTATGACATCACCGCAACGAGTAAGAATAACGCAAACTACGACTTGACCATCACGTATACCGGCGCGGACAAATCGACATACACCATTAACAAACGTCCGATATCCGTCAAGGTAAACGACGTCGCTACCGACTCCGCAAAGTCGTATGAAGAAGTCTACGCGATGCTTACATACAGTACAATCCCGGGTGATGTTGTCGGCGAAGACGATTTGGACGTAACGTATTCGATAACGATCGGCGAGACCGAGGTCAATAAAGACAACAAAGACAACTACATCAATTACGTCAAAGGCGGTGAGCACACGATAAGCGCAACGTTTGGAAACGACAACTACGAATATACCGTAACGAACGGCGTACTTACCGTATCCAAACCCAAAGTAACCGTTAAAGACATTGTCACCGAGTACGACTACAACGACGGAAAGGCGATCAAAGCGTTCGATTGGAAGAGCAACATCGACGGTAAACTGAATAGCGCGACCGAATCCGCATTTAGCGCAACCTACTACAAGGACGGCAAAGAAATCAAAGCCATCACCGAGGCAGGCTCCTACACGATGGTCATATCGATAGTGCATACATCCGAGTATGAGTTTGCAAAAGACGCGGTTGTCAAATACACGATAATCGTAAACAAGAAGGATATCTCCGCAGAACTCGTAATAGAAGGCGTTTCCGCCGACGGCAACAACTGGGTTCCTCAAAGGGAGGGCGCAAGCGTGTACGCGAACTTCAAAGACGACGTCAATAAGTACGCGGAAGTACGCCTTAACGAAACGACCAAGCTCGGCGATGACGAATGGGATTCCTCGTCCGACATGTATGAACTAGGCAGCTATACCTACACCGCTACCGTTGCTGACGATAACTACACAGGCAGCATTACGGTAACGTTCAGAGTAATACCCGATGTTGCGGAAAAGATGGAGGACTTTGCTTCTTGCATGAAGGATTACTCCGCAAGCGCGAACTCTTCGACTAACTACAAGGCGTTGACCTCGGCTCGTGCGATTGCCAAAGACTTCACTGCAGACGATATGCTCCAAATCAAGGCAAACGCCGAGTACAGCAAGGCGATAGCCTCTTACCAAGCCGCATACAAGGCGTTCATGCAAAGCATGCGCGAAGACGTAGCAATAGCCCACGACATGTCTACACGTCGCTTGGCAACGGCTATGTCCGCAATGACGACGCTTGCCGTACTCTTCTGGTTCGGTTCCGTCAAACACTGAGAGGTGTGAAATGAAAAAGAAATTATTTTACGTAGCAATCGCCCTTGTAGTAGCAATATGCGCGCTGACTCTGTGCGCTTGTAAGGATGAAGCGGTAGACCCCGTAAAGGACGTCAACGGAAAAATCCAAAATATATCGGCAGTCACTCGCGCGGAAGTGGTAACGGAAGTCAAAACTTCCGCGGGAGACCTCATAAGCAGAGAGACGAGCGCCTATACCTTCGGTAGCGCCGCCGCAAGCGTGCATACCGAAGTAACCGCCCTCAACGCGGAGGACGACGGCATAGGGGAAACGTCCGGGAACGGCACCGAACTCTACGTGACGAGCTCGACCGACGCGTCTCTTTCGTCAAGCGACGCTCTTGAAGACATCCACAGCGGTATAAATATCGATTCATCGCTTTTTGCCGGCGACTATATATATGAGTCGACGGACGGCGGAAACACGTTTAGCTTCGAGCTTTCGTCCGACCAAGAAACGAGCTTTTTGGGCATAACGGAGGATCAAGCCGCAAAAATATCCGGCGTGTACGTGGTAATAACGTCCGTCGGTGACAAAATAACAGGGATGCTGATCACTTGCAACACAAATCAAGGCAACGTCGTACGCATACAAATCTCGTACACGTATTAG
>CAVIFU010000069.1:0-6422 GCA_963642145.1 Ruminococcus bicirculans (ex Wegman et al. 2014) | reverse complement strand
CCAAACACCACACTATTCTATTAAATTATCCTTTACCGCGGCACGAAGCGACGTGTATATCACCGTCTTGACATCTTGTATTTTTTATGATAAAATAAAGTCAACTTTGAAATATCATAAGTTTTGGAGGTTGTTCATATGTATATTCATAGGTCGTTAGAGGCTAAATTCCTTAAAATGAGTGAGTTTTTCAAGGCTGTTTTGGTCACGGGCGCAAGGCAAGTCGGCAAAACAACCATGCTCAAACATTTATCGAAAAACCGCACCTACGTGAGTCTTGACGACGTGGACGTTTTGACTCTTGCCAAAGAAGATCCCAAACTCTTTTTTATGCGCTATAAACCGCCGATTATCATAGACGAAGTTCAAAAAGCTCCCGAACTTTTCCCGTATATCAAGATTCTTTGCGACGAAAGCGAAGATACGGGACTGTTTTGGCTTACCGGCTCGGAACAATTCAGTATGATGAAAAACGTTACGGAATCTCTTGCCGGCAGAATAGGCATTATGTCGCTTTATCCCCTTTCTATGTGTGAAATAAACAACGTGACGTTCGACGCTCCGTTGGATTTTACTGTTGACGCGCTTGTCAAGCGAGAGCAACAAGCCAAACCGTTCGACCTTAATTCCGTGTTTACGCAAATATGGAAAGGCGGTATGCCGCAGGTGCAAAAGGCGGATTCCGAGCAACGCTCGCTTTATTTTTCGTCGTATATAGACACCTATCTTATGCGTGACGTCGTAGCGGCAGGCGGTGTTACCGACGAAGTGCGTTTCAAAAAGTTTTTGACCGCATGCGCCGCAAACACGTCGCAACAACTAAACCTTGCCAATCTTGCAATGATTTCCGAAATTTCTCAACCCACGGCTAAGTCTTGGCTTGCGCTGCTGGAAAGGTTACACATCGTATATCTTCTTACGCCGTATGCAAACAACAAATTAAAACGGCTTGCCAAAACGCCTAAACTTTATTTTTGGGACACCGGACTTTGCTCGTATCTTGCAAAATGGTTATCCGTGGGCACCCTTATAAACGGAAACGCGAGCGGATACTATTTTGAAAACTTTGTCGTTACGGAGCTGATAAAAGACCTCGAATACCACTCCGTCAACTACGATATAAGTTACTTCCGAAACAGCAACAGCAAAGAAATAGACCTATTTCTTGAAAGCGAAGGCAAAATCCATCCGCTGGAAATCAAACTTTCGGCGAGCCCCGATAAGCGAGAAATCAAGAAGTATTCCGTTCTCGACACGAACGGCATCCCGAGAGGAAACGGCGGAATAATATGTATGAGCCCTACCGTCATTCCGATAGATGAAAGCAATAGCTATATCCCGGTAAACGTTATCTAATGGCGAATTATAAAACATATTGCGCCTGTATTCCGTTGAAGCGCAAGGTTTTTATAGATAGCCTCGAAGCGATTTTGGGCGATGGGAGCAAAGAAAACGCAGTAAACGCGCCGCGCCGCAAATTAAAAATTCAAACATTGAAAAACGTTTGACTTTTTTTAGGAAGAACCTATATAATACGTAAGAAAATGAGCCGCAAATAAGCGTAAGTCCGATTTTCGGGCTTACGCTTTTTTTGTAGAAGGAGCGTTAATGGAATCCGAACAAAACAAGATGGCTAATGTTTCCGTAGGGAAACTTATGTGGACAATGGGTTTACCGATGGTGGTTTCAATGGTGTTGCAAGCGCTGTATAATGTGGTTGACAGTGTGTTTGTCGCGAACATGGAGAGTAACGGCGCTATAGCGAACGAGGCGTTGACGTTGGCGTTCCCCATACAAATATTGATTATTGCCGTGAGCGTGGGGACGGGAGTCGGACTTAACGCGCTGCTATCCAAAAACCTCGGTGAACGCAACAAGGAAGCGGTAGGCGCCGTTGCCGGCAACGGTATATTTTTGTCGCTTGTGATTTTTGCGGTATTTTTGGTGTTCGGGATATTCTTTTCGGAGAAATTCATTGCGATGTTCTCGGATAACCCCACGGTTGTCGAGATGGGCGCGGAGTACTTGGGCATTTGCACCTGTTTTTCTTTTGGTTCGATAGGGTTTGCCGTGTACGAGCGATTTTTGCAAGCAACGGGCAAGACGATGTTTTCGACGATTGCCCAAGTGACGGGAGCCGTTGCCAATATAGTGTTGGACTACGTCTTTATATTTCCGCTTGACATGGGCGTTGCCGGCGCCGCGTGGGCGACGATAATAGGGCAATTTATGTCGCTTTTTGTGGCAATGGCGTTCCATTACGCTTGCAATAAAGAGGTGGACGGCAACTTAAAGTACATTAAACCGCGGTGGGACGTCATCAAGGGTATATACAAAATAGGCATATCCGCAATGATTATGCAAGGGTTGCTTTCAGTCATGATGGCAGGGATGAATGCGATTTTGGGGAGCGCGAACGTCGATTCGACGATATTGGTGGGCGCGTTCGGTATCTACTACAAAATTCAGCAAATAGCTTTATTTTCCGCATTCGGGCTGTCAAACACGATAATAACGATACTTTCGTTCAACTACGGCATGCGCGATAGGGCGCGCTCTGCAGACGTAATTAAGTACGGCATAATCGATACCGCGATAGTTACCGCCATTATTACCGTTTTGTTTGAAGTGCTTGCGGTGCCGCTTTCAAAGCTGTTTGCGCTGTCCGGAGGGAGCTCGGTTGCGTTGGTAGACGTTTGCGCGCGAGCAACGAGGATAGCCTGTATAAGTTTTGTGTTTATGGGATTTAACGTTGCCGTGCAGGGCGTGTTGCAAGCCCTCGGCTATGCGGTCAAACCGCTCATAACTGCCGCGCTGAGGCTGTGCGTGTTCGCCTTTCCGATAGCGTATCTGTTTACGTTGTCGCCGAACGTTATCGACATCGTTTGGTGGACGTTCCCCATAGCGGAAGCGCTGACGTGCGTGGCGTCTGCCGTGTTTTTGCGCCAAGCTATGGGGCGAGTAAATCAATTGGTAATTTTAGAGTAGGGCTTTGATGGCTTCGTCCACCCTTGTAGCCTTTGCCGTGGCGGAATCCGCGTCCTTATCGAATACGAGAACGTATACTTTGAGCTTGGGTTCCGTGCCGCTCGGGCGCACGCAAACGAATTGTCCGTCACTCAGACGGAAGTATTCGACGTCGGACTTCGGAAGAGTTATCGCTTCCTGTCTTCCGTCCGCGTAGGTCGTGACCGAGCTAAGGTAGTCGGATACGGCTTCAACCTTTTCACCGCCCAAGTCGCGCACCGTTTCCGAACGCAACTTAGCCATGACTGCCGCCATAGTTTCCATGCCGGCAAGACCTTTGTAGGCAACCGAGGAATTCTTCTCTACGTAGGTGCCGTACTCGGCGAATATCTGTTTGAGCCTGCCGTACACGCCGACGCCCTTTTCTTCGAGATACATCGTCATCTCGGCAAAGAGCAGGCTTGCCATAACGGCGTCTTTGTCGCGCGCGTAGGTGCCGGCAAGAGAACCGTAACTCTCTTCAAATCCGAATATGTAGGAGTACTCTCCGCTTGCTTCCCACTCCTTGATTTTTTCGCCGATGAACTTAAAGCCCGTCAATACGTTGAACACCGTCACGCCGTGACTGTTTGCGATTCTGTCAGCAAGAGTGGTGGTGACTATCGTCTTGACGAGAGCCGGGTGCGGAGGCATGGCGCTTGACTCTATTCTACGAGTGATGATGTAGTCGAGTAGCATTACGCCTATTTGGTTGCCGGTGAGGAGGACAAACTCGCCTTTGTCATCGCGTACCGCAACGCCTAATCTGTCGGAGTCCGGATCCGTGCCGAGAACGACGTCCGCGCCTATCTCGTTGCCGAGCGCAATACCCATCGATAGGGTATCCGCATTTTCGGGATTGGGAACCTTAACCGTTGGAAATTCGGTATCGGGGTTGGCTTGTTCTTTGACGACGGTCGCGTTGATGCCGAGTCTACGGAACATGGTTGTTACGGGCATATAGCCGGCGCCGTGCACGGGAGTGTAGACAAGTTTGAGGTCTTTGCCGCGCCTTGCGATGACTTCGGGGGCGAGCATGAGCTTTTGGAGTTCGGCAAAGTATTGCTCGTCGAGAGCCGAGCCGATAACCTCGACGTAAGAATTCAGGTTATAGCCGCTCTTGCCTTTGACAAAGTCGCGCGGATCTATTTTTGTGCGTTTAACCGCAAAGTAATCGGATATTTCCTTGATGAATCCGACGACGACGGCGGTAGGTTCCGGAGCCATTTGCGCGCCGTCCTCGCCGTAAACTTTGTAGCCGTTGTATTCCTTGGGGTTGTGGCTGGCTGTAATCATTATCCCGGCAACGGCGCCGTAGTACCTGACGGCAAACGAGCACATCGGCACCGGGCGAACGTCCTCGAACAGATAAGTTTTGACGCCGTAAGCCGAAAGCACTTCGGCAACGTTCAAGGCAAACTCCCTCGAAAACCTACGCGTGTCGTATGAAACGACTACGCCTCTTTTTTGGGCTTCGTCACCCAAGGAGCAAACATACTTGCCGACGCCCTCGGTGGCGCGCGCGACGGTGTAGTTATTCATGCGGTTGGTGCCGAGACCGACTTCACCGCGCATACCGGCGGTGCCGAACGCAAGTTCGGAGCCGAAACGCTCTTTAATTTCCGCATCGTTGTTGCGGATGGCGTCTAGTTCCGCTCTCTCATCTTCCGTAACGCCCTTGTACCAAATATCAAAAACGTCTTTATACATACGACCCTCCGACTTAAATATAGTATATGATACCACACTCCGCAATTTTATTCAAGAAATACATATTGATTGTAATTACATATTGACAGCGTACATATGAAATGTTAAAATGCAAAAAAAGAAGGAGGTAATTATATGAACGAAGTGGCAACTACGCAAGAAGCAACCGAGCAACTCGCAACTACCACGAATGCTAAGGCGGAATCGTTTTTCGACGGTGGCTTGGCGTCACTCATCGGATGGAGGCTTTTGGGGGGACTACTAACGGCAATAACGCTCGGGTTCGGATTCCCGTGGGCTATGTGTATGATCCACAGATGGGAATGCAAGCACACGGTAATCGAAGGCAAACGTCTTATGTTTGACGGAACGGGAGGACAGTTATTCGGCAAGTACATACTTTGGTGCCTTTTAACCGTTATAACGTTAGGCATTTATGGGTTCTGGTTAACCATTAAAATGAAAAAGTGGAAAGCCAAACACACGGTATTCGCAGAAGCGTAAAATTGATGCCCGCTTGCGCGTGTGGAATATGTCCGTCGCGCAAGCGGTGTAATCCGTAACATATTTCAGGTTGGGAACAGTTTACCCAATTTATTCATCATGTCTTTTTTATGCTCGATCAGGGAGTGCGCGTAGCGGTTGAGGGTGACGGTGGCGTTCTTGTGCCCGAGTAGCTCGGCAAGAGTTTTTACGTCCATACCGCATTCGAGTGCGCGTGTGGCGAACGTGTGTCGCAGAGAGTGGAAGCCTTTGCGCGGTATGCGCAATTTGCTTAGCAGTAGCTCGAAGCTTCGTTGATAGGAGCGTATGGTTAGCGGATGTCCGCGATGGGAAATTACGTAATCGTAGCGAGAAGTGCGTTTCAGCTCGCGCATGGCAGGCAGGAGCTGCTTCGGAAGAGGTATTATTCTACGTGACGATTCCGTTTTCGGCTCATCGCATAGTTGCGTGCAATCGCTGTTCGGGGCACCGTTTCGGCAGGTTTTAGTTACCGAAATCAGTCCTTTTTGCAGGTCAACGTCATTCCAAGTGAGGGCTAACAATTCGCCTATTCGCAGTCCCGTATACAGGCAGAGGATGATTCCGAACATCTTGGCGCGCTTATCGCCGAGCACGGCGCGTTCTATCTTTTTTTGTTCGCGGAGGGTAAAGCAAGACACTTCTTTCCCCTTGATTTTGGGGCGTCTCACTCCTGTTACGGCGTCTTTTTTTATGTAGCCGAGGGCGACTGCCGGCTTCAATGAGCTCTGAATAACCGTAATAACGGTGTTTACGGTGCTGGGCGCAAGCCCGAGTCGAGTGCGCATATTTCCGCGGTTAAGCAGACGCGTGACGAACTCTTGGATATGTAGAGCGGTTAGGTTTTCAAGCTCGATTTCGCCGATTTCGTCATCGATGAGCTTGGTTATTATGTGAGAATAACATTCAGCCGTGCGCGCCTTGGCGCCGGGTTTTACGTAGTTTTCGAGCCAAATATTTAGCCAATCTTTGAATTTCATACTTCATGCTCCTTTTGTTGTTACGATAATTTTACATAATTTAGCGGTAAAACTAATCGCTGAGGAGCATGTTAAAGCGGAATTTATTAAAATCTCGGAAACTACGCGCGAATGGCGACAAAACAAGCGACAAAAAACATATTTGCACACTTAAATTTTGTTCATCTAATATTACGTTAGATGAATTTTTCGTATAGATTATAA
>CAVIFU010000068.1:0-6690 GCA_963642145.1 Ruminococcus bicirculans (ex Wegman et al. 2014) | reverse complement strand
AGTATATCCATAATTTGATCCAAACAGCCGTCGGAGTGCGCTCCGACGGCTGTTTCGCATATAAAGAATAAGGAGAGTAGAAAATGAAAAAAACACGTGTAATTTTTGTAATTGCATTGGTTTTAATGCTGATCGGCACGGTAGTCGCCTGTAACAGAAACGTTGAATTCAAGATTGTGTTTGAAGTAGACGGGCAAGACTACTACGAAATCAGCACGGCAGGAGAAGAAGTTATCACCATGCCTGCGAATCCGTCCAAAGAAAACTATGTTTTTGACGGATGGTACTGGGATTCCGGCACATGGCAGAGACCGTTTACTGCAGAATCGTTATTGTCGGAGAAACTAAGCTCCGATATGCGAGTTTATGCAAAATGGGTAGAAGAGGCGTTGGTAAACAAAGTTTTTGACGTTTCATTCAATACCATGGGCGGTAGTGGAGTAGACAACCAAAAGGTCAAGTACAATAATTTGGTATCTAAACCCACGGAACCGACAAAAGCCGATTTTCTGTTTGCGGGCTGGTACAAGCAACCGGATTACGGCACCGAGTGGAATTTTGCAACTGATGTAGTTACGGATTCGACAACGATATATGCTAAGTGGGTACCGGACATTCCGGAGAATCGCAAATACACGGTAGCGTTTAACGCAAACGGCGGTAGTGAGGTGGCTTCGTACAAAGACTTAGCTTACAATACGCTTTTAACCAAACCTGCGAGCCCCAAAAAGGATGGATACGCTTTTGTAGGCTGGTATTTTGATAATACATATGCAAAGGAATGGAACTTTGATTTAGATAAAGTAACCGAAAACCTGACATTGTATGCAAGATGGGTAGACGATACCGACGCAAAAGGTTCGGAGATAGTTGAAGCTACCGGGTTTGAGAAAGATGGTTTTGTGTTGAGCATAGTTGTAGCTAACTCAAAGGACAGTTTGAGCTTGACGAACATCATTTCCGTAAGTCCGTGGGCTACGTGGGAGGTATACAAGGATAAGCAAGGCGCCACAACGCCTATCAAAACCAAGAACGTAGACCTAAAAGTCGGTGACAACACATATTACGTTTTGGTCAAATCCGGCATGGGTCCCGGAACCTACGAAAATTTTTATGAGTTGAAGATAAGGCGTCGCGAAATTTACGACGTAACGTTTGTTTATGGCAACGGCGAACCCAACGGCGTAGTGCAAGTGGAAGAGGACAACCTTGTCGTTATTGATGAAGGCAAGACCGTGTCTAAGATCGGATACACTTTCAATGGATGGCAATACGGCGAAGACGTTTGGAATTTAGAAGAAGATATCGTTACCAAAGAGATCGGGAACATGACGTTGACCGCCATTTGGAAAGCGAATGATTACGCGGTTACGTTCGACTCTTCGGGCGGTTCCGATGTTTCGTCGATAGACGTAACTTACGGCGCAATATACGATTTTACGGTACCCGAGAGGAGAGGTTATGACTTCCAAAAATGGATATACACGGTTCCTGCGACGGAAACGGAGTCATCCGAAGACGTTGATTTAACCGACGCCGACGGTAATGGATTGAGTGTTTGGAATATAGCGTATCCGATCACGGCAAAAGCCGTTTGGGCACCTGTTGTTTATAAGATAGAGTATAGCGAGTTGCGCGGAGCAAGCAATTCCAATGTGACGGAATATACCGTCGAAGATGAAATAACCCTTGTTTCGCTTGACAAAGAAGGCTACACGTTCAATGGATGGCTTGATGAGAACAATCAAAAAACAGAAAAAATAGTCCTCGGTTCGATCGGCAACAGAACGTTCAAAGCGGATTGGTCGGCAATAGATTATACCGCGACGTTTAGAGCGGACGGCGCAGAAGTTAAAGTTGAGCACTTTAATATGGACGAAGAGTCTGTTGCAACGCCGTCTATCCCGGAAAAAGCCGGATACACGTCCGAGTGGGAATCGTTCAAGCTTGTTCCTCGCGACATAGTCGTTAACGCGAGATATACGCCCATAGTTTATTCGATAACTTATCAGGGCGTAGCCGGAAGTTACGATGTCGATACGCCGGTAAACAACAATGCGATCGAGTACACGATAGAGAGCGCGACTATTAAACTTGCGAACGCAAGTAAAACGGGATACACGTTTGAAGGTTGGACGGACGAAGCGAACGAAGCAGTCACGGAGATAGCCCATGGCAGCTACGGGAACAAGGTCTTTACCGCGCACTGGACGCCTATAAGCTACACGCTGATAATGGTACTTGAAAACGAAGACGGCGAGTACGAAGGTCACTATGAAACCGAAGAGAACAAGACGGCGTTCACGGTAGAAGACGCATTTGTATTTATCAACCCCATATGCGACATTAAGGGATATAAATTCAAAGGTTGGTACACTACCAAAAACGAATATGGCGAAAAGGTTAATGGCGTCGCGCTCGGCACCGTAGGCAACAGGAAGTATTATGCCCAATGGGATCGTATCGAGTACACTATAGCATATTATGGTACCGAAGAAGCGGATAACGCCAACCCGGTTACGTACAACGTGGATACCGATACGTTTACGTTAGACGATCCCGTGCGCGTCGGTCACGACTTTTTGGGTTGGTTTACGGATGAAGCCAAGAGTGAATCTGCAAATACGACTATAAGCAACGGCACGATAGGCAACTTAAAGTTCTATGCCAAGTGGCAATTACACGTATACACGATCACTTATAATCTATACGACGGCAAGAACGCAACGGGCAATCCGGATACGTATACTTATGAGGACGAGGTTACCCTTGCCAAACCGACAAAAACGGGATACTCGTTCGGCGGATGGTTTAAGAATCCCGAATTTACCGAATCGTACGTCAAAGTAGTCAAGGGTAGCCACGGCAACCTTACTTTATACGCTAAATGGTATTATGTGGGTACTGCGACGTTTGTCACCAACGGAGGAAGCAATATCGCGCCCGTAACGCAAGAATACGGCACTAAGTTCAGTAGACCCGCGAACCCCACAAAAGACTATTATATCTTTGAAAACTGGTATGAGGATGAATCTCTCACCAAAGTATACGCGTTTACCACAATGCCGGATAAAGACTTTAACTTGTATGCCAAGTGGACGCCCGTGGTATACGATATTACGTATGTCCTGAATAATGGCAAAAACGGCAATAACCCCGATACTTATACTGCCGACGATGAAGTAATCTTTGAGGAAGCGACAAGGATCGGTTATACTTTCAAAGGCTGGTTTACCGACGAAAAACTTACATCTGCCGTTGTGGAGAAGTTTGTTAAGGGTAGCCACGGCGATATTACGCTCTATGCGGGATTCGATATAAACAAGTACACCCTTACGTTCAATTCCGTAGGCGGCACGGCGGTAACGGCGATCACCCAAGACTATGACACCGTGGTAGACAAACCTGCCGATCCGTTCAAGACCGGTTATGAATTCAAAGGATGGTACAAAGACGCCGCTTACAAACAAGCGTATACTTTTGCGAGAATGCAAGCAGAAGATCTCACATTGTTTGCCAAGTGGGAGCTTGTAAATTACGCAATAGACTATAACCTTTCCGGCGGTAAAAACAACGCCCAAAATCCCGCGACCTATACGATTGTAGACGATACGATCAAACTCAATGCGCCCACCAAACTCGGTTATACGTTTGAAGGTTGGTACAAAGAGAACTCATTCGTAAATGTTATTACGGAGATTCCCACGGGTTCATACGGAGTTGTTTCCGTACATGCCAAGTGGCAGGTCATAACCTATGATATCACTTACATAGGCATAGACGGGTTGGATAACCCTAACCCCGATACTTACACGGTAGAAGACGCGATAACTTTTGCAGAGATAGCCAAGAAGGGATATACGTTCGACGGCTTGTTCACAAGTTCGACTTACGCAAAACAAGTTACCGAGATTAAACAGGGCTCGGTGGACGGCATTACTCTGTATGCAAAATACACCGTCAACGATTACATTATCTTCGTAGACGGTAAAGAGAGCATAGACTACGTAGTTTCCTTCAATTTGAATGGTGCGGACGGCAGTATTGCCTCGCAAACATTGGGAGAAGGCGTTGCGCTTACTTATCCCACGGCGCCCGTAAGACAAGGTTACGTATTCGGCGGTTGGTTTGTAACGGAAGACTGCGAAGGGGAAGCCTACGACTTTTCCGCGCAAATCAAAAACAATATAACGCTATACGCCAAGTGGATTTCCACGACTAACGCCGTTATCAACGTAGGTGACAGCGTCAATGTGACAATCAACGGTAGAGAGTACTTTGCCTATGACTTTGTGCCCCTCGTGAGCGGTAACGTTACGATCTACACGACGGGCGACGTGGATACGTTCGGACACCTCTACAATGGCGATGGCGTCGAGCTCAAACGCAACGATAGCGCAAGCGATACCAACGAGAACTTCACCATCGTATACAACGTAACGGCAGGCGAAAAGTATACCGTTAAGTTCCGCGGATACGGCAAAGCCGACAAAGGCGCGAGCGTATTCGGCATAAACGGAAGCAACACCGTTATCGACGGCGGAACGGCGGTATATGGCGGCGGTACGGTTGACGTAACGTTTGACGAGAACTTCACAATGCCCATACCCGACGAACGCGAAGGCTACGTATTCCGTGGCTATGCGGATATAGACGGCACGATGTATACGGACGCACTCGGTAGTAGTATCAAAGTTTGGGACAAGGACGAAGACGCCGTGTTGTATTCCTCTTGGGATGTAGACGGCTTTACCGTGACGTTTGTAACCAACGGCGGAACGGCGGTAGAAGAGGTAACTCTGCCGAGAGGTTCGAGACTCAACATCAACAATTACGTCACCACGCAATCCGGCAAGAGCTTTGTCGGCTGGTACCTATCGGCAAGCGACGCGGAAAGTTACAACGCAACCGTAATGCCCGACTACAACATAACACTGTACGCAAAGTGGACGACTTACGCGTTGAGGACCGTCAAGTATGACGCAAGCATAACCTACGTATCCGAGTTCGAAACGATTACCGCGGACACGTTCGGCGCAACATGTTTCGATACAGACGGCAACATGATAGACGTTACCGCCACCGCTTCCGGTACGCAAACTGCCGGCAACACCCTGACGGTAAGGTTGGTAGCCAAGGGCTTGAACAACAAAACTAAGAGCGCTACGCTCCAAAACATCGCCGTTTACGGTAATCCTACTCTTAATTGTGCCGATAGCGTAACGTACGTTAACGTCAAAGACGGATTGAAGGCAACTTGGTTCTCTGCAAGCGGTACAGATACGTATGGCAACGCCTTGACAGTCAAATTCACCGTGACGGACGAGGACGGCAATGAAGGAACGACTCTTGCAAACCTTGCGGGTAAGACCGTAACGATCAAAGTTTACGTAGAAGATATTACCGGCAATGTGACGGCTGAGAGTATAGAAAATGTCAAGGTTTACGGCTATCCTACGATAGACAGCGGAACCAAGAGGGATATGAAGGATACGGAATCCGTAACGGCAGCTCTTTTAGGCATCTCGGCGGTTGACAGCTTTGGCGTAAGCATAACGCCTACCGTAACGATAAGCGAGGGCACAAAGGCGGCAGGCAACACGATCAAGGTAAAAATCTACGCGAAAGACAGCCATGGTAACGCAAATACCGCATACATCTCCGTCAAAGTCTATGGTACGCCGGTGATAAGCAACCAAACGACAACCGATTTCAAGGTAGAAGACGAGATAACGGTGGAATCTTTGGGGTTAACCGCAAGGGATAGCTTCGGTAAAGATCTTGACATAACTCTCGAGCTTACAAACGGAACGCAGGAGGCAGGCGCCACGCTTACATATAAAGCTACCGTTTCGGATCACTTGGGCAACGTGGCAACGCGCACTTACACCGCCAAAATCTACGGCGCGCCCGTCGTTACGTATAGTAGGACGGAGATAAAGGTGGGCGAAGACGTTGTAGGCAACCCGAGCGCGAACTTGCTCAAGGCAAAAGCCGAGGATAGCTTTGGCAGTGCTCTTGCCATCGAATACGCGTTGGTAAGCGGCGACTACATGAGCGCCGGCACCTACGTAACGTATACCGTAACCGCTGTCGACCACCTTGGCAACAAAACAACCGTTACCACCGAACCTATCGGCGTATACGGTACGCCCACGCTCACCTATGACGCGTTCAGCGCGGACATGATCAAACTTGACAGCAAGGGAGAGGAGTTCTCGGCAACCGCTACCGACAGCTTTGGAGAAAGTGTGCTAACAACCATAGAGCGCGCGGACGGCGGAAAGATAATCGCAGGCAAAGCGCAAGACATTGTGATTGTCGCTACCGACAAAACGGGCAATAGGAAGGTAAGCGAAACGATATCGAGCATCAAGGTATACGGCGTGCCCACCGTAACTTATGCCCATGAGTATTACTACGTAACCGCGGATGAGGACGTAACGTTCATGTTTACCGCCTATGATAGCTTTGGCGAGGAAGTATACGCAGAGGTAACCGTGCTCGGCGCCACGGACAACGTCACGACCGTTAGAGTCGAAGCCACCGATGACGCCGGCAATACTTTCACCCAAGACTACGATATTTGCACGGAACATGTTCAAAGCGATTGGATAATAGATGTCGCTGCGACGTGCACGGAAGCCGGCACAAAGCATAAAGAATGCGCTATATGCCATATCACGCTTG
>CAVIFU010000067.1:0-6973 GCA_963642145.1 Ruminococcus bicirculans (ex Wegman et al. 2014) | reverse complement strand
CGTGTGCGGGTCGCTTAATTCTCGCTTCTTACTGTCTGTTCTGTTTTCAAGGTACCGTGCCGTCGATTAACGACAGCCTTTATATAATATCGTTTTGCAAATTTTTTGTCAACTGTTTTTTTGTTATTTTCCGACAAATTTTTTGCGACGAAATTATAGCGTTTTTAAGTTGCGTTTTTTTGTTTACACGGAGTCGGTTTTGGATTATACTAAATATATCTTAATCACCGTGTACCCGTAGCTCAGTTGGATAGAGCGTGAGACTCCGACTCTCAAGGTCGAAGGTTCGACTCCTTTCGGGTACGCCATCAACCGAGGGGAATTACATCATAATGTTTTAATTCCCCTTTGTCAAGATTTATTGTAATATATTTTGGATTTTTTCGGAATATATTGCGCGAACTAACTATATATTGGGTTCCGCCGCGAGAGCGGACACAAATCACCTAAAACGCGCGCTTACGCATGCGCGTAAAAATATAAGGATATATACTTATGGCAAGCAAAAAGAAAGTAGTCGTCGGCATGAGCGGAGGCGTGGATTCTTCCGTTGCGGCGTTGATTCTCAAAGAGCAAGGCTACGATGTAGTCGGGCTGTTTATGCGCAATTGGCACGAGGAAGACGAATCGGGCGCCTGCACCGCCGAGCAAGACTACTCCGACGTCAGGCGCGTTGCGGGACTGCTCGACATCCCCTATTACACGTTGGACCTGAGCAAAGAGTACGCCGACCGCGTCTTCAAGTATTTTTTGGAGGAGTACTCCCACGGCAGGACTCCGAATCCCGACGTGCTTTGCAACAGAGAAATCAAGTTCGGACCGTTCAAGGAATTTGCGAAGGGCTTGGGCGCGGACTACATCGCGACGGGGCATTACGCAGGCACGGAGACGCGCGACGGAAAAACGTACCTCATCCGCGCCAAGGACGAGAACAAAGACCAAACGTACTTCCTCAATCAACTGAACAACGAGCAGATAACAAACGTGCTTTTCCCTTTGACGGAGATAGCAAAACCCGAAGTCCGAGAGATTGCCAAGAAATACAACCTTGCCACAGCCGAGAAAAAGGACAGCACCGGCATATGCTTCATCGGCGAACGGAACTTCAGGAAATTCCTATCGGAATACCTTCCGATGAAGCCCGGCAAGATAATGACGCTTGACGGCAAGGTCATAGGCGAGCACGACGGCGTATTCTTCTACACGATAGGACAGCGCAAAGGCTTCGGACTGGGCGGAGTCAAAGGAGAATCCAACGACGCGCCGTATTACGTGGTAAAAAAGGACGTCGAGCGCAATATACTCTACGTTCACCAAGGCGAGTGCGACGAACTCTACTCCGAAGAGCTGTTTGCGGAGGACTTTAACTACATAACCGATAAAATAGAGCCCGGCGCAAGAGTACTGCTACGCACGAGGCACCGTGAAAAGTTGACGCCGGCAACGGCTTATCCCGAAGACTGCGGCGTAAGAATCGTCACCGACGTGCCGATCCGCGCAGTAACGCCCGGGCAATACGCCGTGCTGTATGACGGCAGAGTCTGCTTGGGTGGCGGCAAAATAAGATAATACCCGAACACCTTTTGAATCATCGAAGGCTTCTGTTCCGTTTTGCCGTTTTCATTGATTTTTCAGCCCTAAGACGGATTAACGTCCCGTTGAATGGGCAAAATTATTAAAATATGGGGTTGACAAGGCTATGTCTATATAATATAATCAAGCTAACGGGGCAACCCGAAAAAACGGAGGTATGTTTAATGAAGAAAAAATTGTTTTCCGTAGTTGCGGTACTCGTTCTTACCGCTATCCTTACAGTAGCTCTCGTTGCTTGCATGCCGAGCGATTACACCAAGGCGCATAAAAACCTCAAAGAAGAAGGTTACAGCGTAGCGAGCTATGACACAAACAACTCTACCGGCAAAGTTTTTCTTGCGGCTCAGGAAAAGGCTATTTCCCTTGTGTATGACGTGAACGTTACGCTTACGGCATACGTTACCGCAAGCAAAGATAACGGCGAGAACTTCATCACCGTCTGGTACTGCTCCTCTAACGACGAAGCGAAGGCTCTCCACGAAAAGGTAAAAGCCGGCAACGACAAGTACCTTGCCGAACTCGAAACCGAGTACAAGAAAGGCGAGATCACCAAGGAAGAGTACAACAACAAAAAGAGCGCCACTCTCAAATACGGTCGCCAAGGAACCATCGTATACAGAGGAACCGCAGACGCAGTCAAAGCCGCAAAATAGTTTGACAACAGCAAAAAGAAGCTGCCGTGAGGCAGCTTTCTTTTTACATTTAATACTATTACGCGTGCGCACGCGCTCGTACAATTATATATTAGTATCGACGCTAATCGAAAAGCGCTATGAGCAATCTGCGTATTTCGGCGCGCATGGCGTCGTAATCTATGTAGGCGTGCTTATCGTATACGCACTCATGCGCGTAAGACTGCAACATGACTATGGCAAGGTGTACACGCTCTGCAAGGTCCTTACGGTCGTAACCGAGCTCTCTGAGGCGTTCGGTAAACCGCGCCGTCATCTTGTCTTCCAAGGCGGTAAACTTGGCGGAAACGGCAGGGTCCGTATGCGTAAGCGCGTGCAAAGACTCGTGTATGGACGCGTAGTTTTTGTGAGCGTCAACGGCAATTTCGATGGTTTTGTCTATTATCTCGGGGAAGTTTATGGGCGCGGCAAGCGTATCCAACTCGGCAAAAACCGGATGGAAGACGTTATCGACATAAATATCGAGAACTTCCAAAAGAATATCGCGTTTATCGCGGAAGTAGCCGTATACTATGCCCGTCGAAACGCCCGCCCTCTTGGCAATCTCCGCCGTATTGGTATTGAAATACCCTTCCTCCGCAAAGAGCGCGTAGCCGGCGTCAATAATCTTATTCTTCTTTTCTATCGACCGAGCTTGCTTCGGTTCCCGAATAGTGGTACTCATAGTGCCTCCGTGATTAGATTATACTACTTTACCAATAAAAATGCAAATTTCTAACCTAAATTACGTAGACTTTGACGGAGTGTCTGTCAATATTACCGCGCAAAAATTCCGATTTGTCCGCATTTTCTCCGGTGACGGCGTTCGTGACTTGCGCGTGCGGATTATAGGTAACGTACGACTCCGAGATGAACATGTCTTCGCCGAAATCGTAAGAGGTTGCCTCGCCCTTATTTAACAGACAAATGGCAGTTCTGCCTCCCGTAAGCGGTTTAACGAGTACCTGAACTCTGCCTTTTGCGATTCTTTTGCACTGCTTGCCGAGGGCGTCTTGATTTATAGCGATAAGGCGCGGATTGGTGACGATTTTTAGGACGTCATCCGTAATCGTGCGTATGCCGTTGCCCAAAATCAACGGTGACGCCATCATGCACCGGAGCGCGAAGTGCGCAAGGTTCTCGGACGGAGTCAGCTTGCCTACGCCTACTTCCGGCATATCGGGGTCATTCCGGTGTCCTATTCCGGCGTACTCGTAGAGCTCGACGTTGCGTTCTTATATGGCGCATACGGACTTCCAATTGGCGGCGATATCGCCGGTGGTGCGCCATAGATTGCCGGCGCTCGCGCCCCAAAGATAGGGCTTGCCGACGCCCCACTCGCATATGGAAAACACCATTTTGCGCTCGGGCGTACCGCTGTCCGCGGCATAATCGCGCGTGGCGCGCTTGATACGTTCCAACGTATGTTTTTGGGTATGTTTATCGTGTAAATTGTATCGTCGTTGACAATCGCAATCAGGAATTTGTCGAAATTGTTGTACCGCTCGTGCGTGTAAATCGTCAGGATGTATTCGCCGTCCTCGTGAACGCCGACCGCATATTCCACGGAGCCTTCGCCCGCGTCGAGTCCGCTGACGTGCGTCTTTAACGTTTCCGTCTTGTACTTATTCTTCTTGGCGCGGAAATCGGACTTGAACACGTGCGCGGAGCCCTCTCGAACGCCTTCTTCCGCCGTAAATATCTTTTTGACGGGTTCGCCTTGCTTGCTTACCGAAATGCCGGCGACCCACGGCGCGTATTTTGTATAGGGGACGTTGTGGCAAAAATCGAGTTCCGGTACTCTATGCCCCATTTTGCGAACGTGTACGCGTCTATGTACTCGCGTCCTTGCGTACCGGGATACTCTTGGCAGGTATGCGTGCCGTTGGAGGAGTATAGTCCGAGGCGCATACCGAGAGCTCTGACTTTATCCGACAGCGCGCGCATGCCGTCCGGGAAAGTGACGTAGTCCGTTTCGAGTTCGCCGCGCTCGTTGCGCTCTTTGGCTTCCCGGCAATCTGTTGAGGTAAACGTAGCCGGCGTCTACCAAACCTTTATCGCGCATGGCTTTGCCCGTTTCGTAGATTAAATCTTGATTTATGCGCTCTTGGAAGGTGTTCCAAGAACTCCACCCCATAGGCGGAGTCAACGCCATGCCGTTGTTGTACGGCTCGTTGGCGTAGAGCGTGGGCGTTCTGTCCTTTTGGGGACGGATAAACGCTCTGAGGTAGCACACCGGGCACATTCCGTTACGTCTTCTGAGCATAATACATTTCTCATTATTTTTGCGTTTAGGCTTCCGCGATGCCTATTCCGGATACCTTTACGTTTGTATCTAAGTTTTTGTTTCTGAGTTTCAAGTTACCGCCTTCGACCGTTACGCGCGTAGCCGAACCGCCTTCCCATTCAAGCGTGAGTACGCCGCCTCCCACTAAGCGCAAGCCGGTTATTTTGCCGTGGCTCCACTTCGAGGGTAGCGCCGGGAGGACTTCCAGCGTATCGTTTTCGACGCAAGCAAGCAGTTCGTTGACGCCTGCCACAAAGCCCAAGTTGCCGTCAATTTGGAATATGAGCGGAGGGTGCATGTCGAGTAGATTCGGGAATATCGAATGCGCCAACATGTCCTCCACGACTCTTTCCGCGCGCGCGGAGTTGCGGAATCTGCCGGCAAGACAAATTGCCCAAGCTCCGCTCCAACCGTGGTAGCGTTTGGCGTTATCGAGCCGAATACCGTATAATTTTTCCATTGCGGCAACAAGCTCTACGTCCTTATAGTAATCGACCGCGCGCCCGGGATACAGCGCGTACAGCGGAGAAAAGTGCCTGTGTCCCTTGTCCTCCGTCGAGAAATACTCGTGCCACTCGTTTATGCCGTCCTGCCCTATGGTGAAGGGACGAAGCTTTGTTAACGCCGCTCGGGCTTCCGCTACGAGTTTTTCGTCCGTGCCTACGGCAACGGCGTTACTCAGCGCTTGGCGCGCCAAGCCCAAATCGAACGCGGAAGCGTAATCGACGGAACATAGTTTGCCGCCGACACAGAATCTGTTCTCGGGTGACGTCGAGGGACAGGTGACAAGTTCGCCGTCATGCTCTACAAGGTAATCGAGTACGAATCTCGCGCCCTCGTTGACGATGTATTCCACTTTTTCCTTTTTATCGGCAAGCGCGCCGTAACGATAATGCTCGTAGACTTCACACGCAAGCCAAATACCGCAAAGCGGCGCGTACATATACGAGGGCGTGCGCTTGACGGGAGCGGTATGGCGCCAGATGTCGGCGTTGTGATTGGCGCAAAAACCTCGCGCTCCGTAATTGACGGCGGCTGTTTTTTTGCCTTTTACCGCCAAATCATAGACAAAATCAACGTACGGCGGCAAGCATTCCGCGACGCCTATCTCGGACGCGCCCCAATAATTCATCTCGGTATTGATGTTTGTCGTGTAATTGGACGACCACGGCGGACGAACAACGTTATTCCATATGCCTTGCAATGTGGCAGGCTCACCGCCTATGCGACTCGAACTTATCAAAAGATACTTGCCGAAGTTATACAATAGCTCCGCAAGCGCGTTCCTGACGTCCCCTTTCTTGGCTAATTTGACGAGCTCGTTTGCAGGGATGTCGGAGTCCTCTCCGAGGCTCAGACTTTCTCTACCGTACAGCGCGGAGTAGTCCGCGATGTGTTTGCGTTTTATCTCATCGTATGTCGTGAGGGAATCGAGCGCCGACAAACATTTGTTGACGGCGTAATCCCTGTCCGTTACGGGCATCTTGTCGTAACCCTTGAACCCCGTGGCGGTAGTTACGAATAATTTGAGGTTCCGCGCGCCGAACACCTTGATTTTATCGCCGAATTCCGCTGCCGCGCCGTCCGTCACGATGTCAACGGCAAAAGTAAAACTCATGCCCTTGCCGTCATACTCGATGGGATTCGCGCTTGCCACGTACGGAGGAAGATCCTTGCCGGGCGCGTTCCCGGTAAAGATAAGTCTGCCGTTTTTGATGTATTTTTGACCGATTATCTTGGATTTTGCCGATAAAGTGACGTTGAATTTCTTCTCCGAGTGCACGTTGTAGCAAAAAACTTTGTCGGGATACGAACAAAACGCCTCTCGAATAACGCCACGCGTGCTTATCGTGTGGACCGCCGTGGCTAAATCGAGTTCTCTGCGATACATCGCTCCGCTCAGTCCGCCAAAACGCAAAACGAGCTCCCCGAGCGGAAGGTATGATTCGGAATAATCTCCGTCAAGTTTTTCTTCCGTCAAGCTCTCGGCTTCGGCGTATTTTCCGTCAAATATCGCCTGACGAACAATGTTTAAGTTTTTGAGACTCTCCTCCGAATCGAAATCCTTGGGATAACCCGACCAAAACTTGACGTCGTTGAGAGCGATTGTTTCTTTATGTCTACCGCCGTAAACCATGGCGCCGGTGATACCGTTGCCGAGCGGAATACCGTCCACCCATTTACGCGCAGGCTTGGTAAGTATAAGCTTGTCCATATTACCTCCCGATGTGCTACTACGTATATATATTGTATATACATATTGTATCTGTAAATGGATACAAAATCAAGCCCCGTGTTAGTGATATAGTACGCTCTTAAAATATACACGTCCCGTTGGGACGCGGTGATATGCAACGCCGTTGGCGTCGGTGATATACGCAAGCGGTGCTTGCGGTGATATACATCGCCTACGGCGACGGTG
>CAVIFU010000066.1:0-6982 GCA_963642145.1 Ruminococcus bicirculans (ex Wegman et al. 2014) | reverse complement strand
CAAACGAGGAATAGCCGTATCAAGTTTTACTCCGCCATGGGAACGCGATAGCGTGCAATCGTGGAGTAAAATAGGCAAGATTGTCTATATTCCGTGGGATACTTACTATGTTTATTTCAGGTTTCTCCTTTTAATTTATTAGCAAATCAAATTATACCGGGGATTCTTGAGATAAACCACGTTTTTTGTTGCAATATATTTTACAATTCACCCCCGAATTTACTCCCTTGGCGGAGGGGATTTAGTTTTGCTTGTTTTTGCGGGGTGCGCGTGGTATAATATAAAAATGCTAAGAAAACTTGTTCCCGAAATTCCTAACGCTTGCTCCAAAGAGAATGCCGCAAGGATAACTCCTACCGCGCTTTCTTTTGTGGGCGACGCGGTGCAAACCTTATATGTAAGAGCTAAGCTCGTCTGTTCGTCCGACGCAAAAACGGGGCTTTTGCATGTGCTGGCGGCTAAGGAAGTTAACGCCACGGCGCAGGCGCACGCGGTAAAGAGAATGGAGGCAGTGCTTACGGAAGAGGAAGCCGGCGTGTATAAGAGGTGCCGAAACGCCAAGCAAAACACTATGGCAAAACATGCTTCCGCCGTAGACTACAAGTTGGCGTCGGGCTTGGAAGGGCTACTGGGATACCTATATCTTACCGGCAATTCGGAAAGAGCCGAAGAATTGCTGACGTATGCATATGACGATGTTCAGGGCTCCGAAAACAGCACGACAGAATCCTAAACCAATCAAACGAGGAAATACAAATGTTAATTGAAGGCAAAAACGCAGTCACCGAAGCGCTCTCTTCCGAGACAACCATAGAGAATCTGTATGTACGCAAAGGCGATTTTTCGGAGGCGATAAATCGCATTGTGGCAACGGCACGCAAGGCAAACGTTAAGGTTACTTTTGCGGAAAAAGAAGTGCTTGACAAGATGAGCCCGGACGGGAAGCACCAAGGCGTTATCGCTGTGACCACGGAGTATAAGTACTATGATTTGGAAGAAATAGTCGAGGACGCCAAACGCGCATCCGAGGATATGTTGCTTATTTTGCTTGACGGCGTGGAAGATCCGCACAACTTGGGAGCCATAATCCGCGTTGCCGATTGCGCGGGTGCTACGGGAGTAGTCGTACCCAAACGTCGAGGCGTCGGAGTTTCGGATACCGTTGTCAGGGTAAGCGCGGGCGCGACCGCTCACGTCAAGGTCGCCAAGGTCAACAATATGAACGACGCCATCCGTTACTTGAAAAATAAAGGTGTTTTTGTCTATTGCGCGGATATGGACGGCGAATCGATGTACAAAGCAAATCTTACCGGGGACATTGCGCTCGTTATAGGCAGCGAGGGGTTCGGCGTGCATGAGCTTACGCGCAAACTGGCGGACGGCGTAATTTCGATACCTCTGCTCGGCAAAGTCAATTCTTTGAACGCGTCCGTAGCAACGGGCATTGTCGCCTACGAAGCGGTAAGACAACGCCTCAAATAATCGGAGGAAATATGGCGGAAATGCTGACATACACTTCTACCGATCCGCGCACGGATGAAGAGCTGCTGTCTCTCATTCATAACGGAGATCCCAAAGATGATGACGTCAAAGTCGCCAAAGAGATTTTGGTGATACGTTATCGCGGTCTCGTGCGCAAAATCGCGTATAAATATCAGCTTCGCGGAGGCGGCGACATTAACGATCTTATCCAAGAAGCCACACTCGGTTTGCTGAAAGCCATCGACAATTACGAAGAGGACAAGGACAAAGCCTTTGTTGTTTTTGCGACGGCTTGCGTTTCAAATAAGGTCAAGGACGCCGTGCGCGCGTACGGCGCGATCAAAAATTCCGTACTGAATAACGCAGATTCCATAACTTTTACCGATAGTTCGGAAGAAAAGTTTGCCGAAGTGCTGGCGTCTCGCGATCCGCTTGCGGCGCATATCGGAGAAGAAGACGACTCCGATTTCTACGAACAAATGGGCAAGGTGCTCTCGAAAAAGCAGTTTGCCGTTATGCAACTCTACCTTGCAGGGTATAATTATGCGGAAATCGCGTTGAAACTCGACATCGGCGTTAAATCCGTGGACAACGCGCTTACCACGGCAAAAAACAAATTCAAAAAGATATACTTATCCCTTGCGGATAAAAAAGGAGCAAAATGAAACTCGGTATTTTAGGATTGCCGAACGTAGGCAAAAGTACGTTGTTCAACGCGTTGACGTCCGCGAAGGCGGAAGTAGCCAACTACCCCTTCTGCACAATAGAGCCTAACGTAGGCATCGTGCAAGTCCCGGACGAGAGACTTCCGAAGCTTGCGGCGCTGTACAATTGCAAAAAAATAGTATACACCACCATCGAATTTGTCGATATCGCGGGACTCGTAAAAGGCGCAAGCAAGGGCGAAGGGCTCGGCAATAAATTCCTGTCTCACATTAGGGAAGTAGACGCGCTTGTGCATGTCGTGCGCTGCTTCGATAACGACAACATCACGCACGTTGACGGGAGCGTTTCTCCTTTGCGCGACATAGAAACCATAGATTTGGAACTTATACTTGCGGATATGGATACCCTAACTCGCCGTATGGACAGAACGCGCACCGCCATGAAGGGCGGTGACAAAAAGTATGTGGCGGAGCTTGAACTGCAACAACGCATCTATGACGCGCTGGCGGAAGGCAAATGCGCAAGGACTTTGAGCTTCACGCAAGAAGAGCAAGAGTACGTAGACAGTCTGTTTTTGCTTACGAGCAAAAAAGTTATATATTGCGCAAATATCGCAGAAGGCGATGATCCCGATAACGCTTTGGTATCTGAAGTCAAAGCGCATGCATCTGCTGAGGGTAGCGAAGTTATCGTTCTGTGCGCCGAGACGGAAGCGGAACTCCGCGCACTCCCGGATGACGAACGCGAATTATTCATGTCAGAACTCGGCGTTTCTTGCTCGGGACTGGATCAGCTTATCAAGAGCTCCTATCGCTTACTCGGTCTAATGAGTTTCCTTACCGCCGGTGAAAAGGAAACGCGCGCCTGGACGATACCGATCGGCACCAAGGCGCCGCAAGCCGCCGGCAAAATACATACCGACTTCGAGCGCGGATTCATTCGCGCGGAAATAGTGGATTGCGACACGTTACTCGAATGCGGCTCGTTCAATGCTGCCAAAGAACGCGGCAAAGTACGTAGCGAAGGCAAAGATTACGTCATGCGCGAAGGCGACGTCGTATTGTTCCGCTTTAACGTATAGTATTTTGCTCGGCAATGTCTTAAACGGTATAGGAGATGTTATGGATAAACTAAAAGACGCAATTTACGGGTTCGCCATAGGCGACGCATTGGGCGTGCCGTATGAGTTCCGGACGAGGGACACTTTCCGTTGCACTACAATGCGCGGTAACGGAACGTGGAATCAACCTACGGGAACTTGGTCGGACGATACGTCCATGACTCTTGCTACTCTCGACAGCTTGCGCACGACGGGCGGAATCGATCCGCAAGACATGATGCAACGCTTTTACAATTGGTACGCGCACGCGGAATACACTTGTAACGGCAACGTGTTCGATATCGGCGGAACAACAAGAACCGCCATCGAAAGATACGCTCGTGGCGTTGACGCACTCGAATGCGGAGGCAAACTTGGAAGAGAATCCGGCAACGGCTCGCTCATGCGGATATTGCCGTTGGCGTTTTTTCCGTGCACGGATGCGGATGTCACAAAGGTTTCTTCGTTGACGCACGCGCACGCAACACCCGTTAAATTTTGCGTCGAATACGTCAAAATCGCGCGAAAACTGCTGTCGGGCGACAGTATAAATGAAACTCTCGGTGATTTTACGGGCACTCCGCGCGCCGATATACGTTCCACGGGATATGTTGTTGACACCTTCTACGCCGCGTTATGGTGCCTCGCGAACACAAATAACTACGCCGATTGCGTACTTGCGGCGGTCAACCTCGGCGATGATACGGACACGATAGCCGCCGTTGCCGGAGGTCTTGCGGGAATAGCCTACGGATTCGATTCCGTTCCGCAAGAGTGGATAGACGCACTGCGGAACAAAGCGCTGATAGACTCGTATATCGCGGACAATTAAGAATTAAAACTTTATCAAGTAAATTATTGAAAAAGCCGTTAAAATTTACGTTCTAACGGCTTTTTATATTTTTAGTTTCTACCAACGGTTTTCGACGTACTCGCAGAACGCGAACATGTCTTTGATTTCAAGTCGTGTGCCGTCATCCAAAATCACGTAGCCGTTGAACTTGCCGTAGACTTGGTGCGCACACATGCGTAGAAGTAACGCGTTGGTATCGTTGAAGTTGTCGAATGTCGGCGTCATCGTCAGGTTGAATCTGCCGTCATCCGATACAAACTCCCACGGCTCGGTATATCTGCCTTTCGGGAAGCGTTTAACGTCTACGGATCCTATTTTTTGCGCCTTGCCGTCATAGAAGAGGCAGGTTTCCGTGCCGTGCGACTCGTCGCCTATGCCCCAAGTGATTTCAAATCCGAACAGGTGCTCCTTGCCTTCGGCGTCTTTGACGCGAGTGGCGCCGTTGCCCCAGTACCAAACAAGTTTGTACGGCGTGCACACTCTGCCCCAATCTAAAACGGTAAACGTCTTTTCTTTGTCAAAAGTCGCTATCGTCTTTCCGCCAAGCTTGACTTCCGCCTGCGTGGGCATGCAGTTTTGTTTAATGGTCATGAAGTAACGCGTGGGATAGCCTTTGAACGGCAAAACGGTAGTGATGTTCTCTAAGCCCTCGGGAATATCCATTCTTACATTGCATTCGAGGGTTTTTCCGTCGCAAATGCCTTTGAACGTCAACGTTCTGAAATCTTCGTGAGTATCGAATACCGCGGAAAACTTGCCTTTATTGTACTCGAAACGGTTAGGAACGTCGCCTTTTGCCGGCAAAACGTACTTGTTTTTACCGCCGAGGAAAAGCGACATGCTTTCTTTTTTTGCGCCGGTAGTCAAATCTTTGAGACAAGCGGAGCAGTATCCGCCTATCGATATGTTGGCAAAGCTTATCTGCAAGAGCTTTTCGCCGTCGGTCATCTGATAGAAATCCCATTCCTTGGCGCGCATTTGCGGCTTAGTCTTGGTGCGATCGTATGTGAACCTGTCACGGCGCGCCCAGCCCGATACAAGCAACGTGCCGTCGTCGGCGAGGAGGGGAGTTTCTTGCGTATACTCGGTTTGAGCACGCTTTTCTTTTAAGTCTAACCAACTTTCGTAAGTTTTGGGTAAATCTGCCATATATGCCTCCGCAATCTATCGTTATAATAATTATATAACCAAGCGCTTTTGTTTGCAATAGCGAACTATATGCAAAATAGCTTCCGAGAATTTAATCATGAGTTATCGGGAAGCAAAAAGAGCATACGCCCAAGTAAGCAAGACGCGGAACGAGCGAAATCGGAGACGATATATTGCAAGGGCTTGTCGATTTGTTGCGTCTTACACCGCTTCGGCATCTCGTGAAAATAAACGCCTCCCGAGCCGACAAAGGACTTATCGACGCGAGTAGCGCAAAGTGCTCGAAGTTGTTCTGAACAATATCGGCAGATTAGCGCCGTGTGTAGCGCTCTCGGATCGCACAATCCTAAACAAAACGTAAATTATCAAAGTTAAAAGGCTACTTTCCTACTCGAAATGATAGAAAAGTAGCTTTTTAAGCATGTCGTTTAGGTATAGGCGCGGTCGAATTCCAAAATAAAATAGTAAGTCATGGGTTCGGTAGCATATGCGGATTCGAGGGCAAGGCGGATTTCGGCAGGAGTCGCCTTCACGTCGTAGGGCACAAGTACGTCGAACAAAATGTTTGTATGAGTATCTCCCACAACCATGCGGAAGTCGTGCAGCATCAGAGCCGGGTCGACGGATTGCAGGATACGCTCGCATTTTGCTTTGTTCTCGTCTACGACTTTGTCGCCGGTAACGATCGGATCCATATGGACGGAGAGGTGCAAGCCTTTTTTGTAGAAGTCGCGTTCGATGTTGTCAATCAAGTCGTGGGAGCGCATGACGTCGCCTTTGGCGTCTACTTCCACGTGGACGGTTATAAAGCATGCGTGGCGCGAGCCGTAATTATGTATCATCAAGTCATGCAATCCGAGAACGCCGTCATATGAGAGTATCGCGTTGCGGATGTCTTCGACAAACGCAGGGTCCGGGCGTTCGCCCATGAGCGGACTGACTGTTTCCTTTAACAAGGAAATGCCCGATACGATTATGAATAACGACACCGCAAGCCCCATATATCCGTCTATATTTACGCCCGTTGTCGCCATGACGATGGTGGCAATAAGCACGGCGGTTGTGGCGATGGCGTCGTTTCGGGAGTCCGCAGCGCCGGCTTTGAGCGTTTCGGCTCCCGTTTTCTTGGCAAAATACAGATACATTGCCATTTGTCCGAGTTTGAGCGCAATAGACAAACCCAGAACGACATAAGTATAGGTATTGATGGTAATATCCGAGGGCGTGATAATCTTTTCGATGCCGGACTTGCCGAGGAGAACGCCCACTATCAATATAAGGACGGCGATTATCAGCGCGGAGACTTGTTCGAAACGTTCATGCCCGAAAGGATGTTCTTTATCGGCAGGGCGAGTGCTTATTTTGAAGCCGAGAACGGTAACGCAAGAGCTCCCGGCGTCCGAGAGGTTGTTTACGGCGTCGGCGACGATGGTGATGCTGTTACCGATTAGCCCGACGGCTATTTTGGCGGCGAACAGCAAAGTATTTGAAATTATACCCGCTACGCCGGCGATTATGCCGTATTTTGCTCGTGAATTGGGATTTGAATCTTGCATATCGACCTCTTACTAAGTATTCCCCTAATTATACACGCGCAAAGCAAGTTATGCAACACAAAACTCGAAATTCACCGTTTTTGCCTGATGTCAATAGGAAAAACCAATTTTTTATTTTTTTCTATATGATTTTACATACAGGCATATATTCCGCTCGTTACGTTTCGACGGTGGCTT
>CAVIFU010000065.1:0-7154 GCA_963642145.1 Ruminococcus bicirculans (ex Wegman et al. 2014) | reverse complement strand
ACGATTCCGAAATCGCCTTCATCGAGTCAATGATAAAACCAATGGACTAGCCGCCCCAAACCCCAACCGAACCCATTTTTACGCCGTCAAATCGATTTAGGCTGCGTTAAACGCTCTCCAAGTACGTACAGTACATGTTCGAGCGTTTGCCTTGCCTAAATTATATAACAAACAACTCTTTATATAATAGTTCTACGGCTTGAGTTGTCTAAAAATAATGTAGCAATTGGCGGTCGATTTGACGGCGTAAAAACACTACGTGCCGCAAGGTTAATCATTTAAGTTGATTGACTAGCCGAATTTGTCCACACTTAGTGCATTATTTTAGGTATGCAATGCACCAAAAGACTTTTTGCGGTGGGTTCGTTGATGTTTGGGGTGGCTAAACGGCATAAAATCAGACGGATAATTTTTAGTGGGTTATCCGTCTTGTTTTATATTAGAGTGCGTTGGCGGAAAGTGTATATTTCTTTTGCGTAAGTTAGGGAAGAGTGGGTAAATCGTTTGTATTATTGCCGAGCGCGGTGCTATACTATTAAAAAATCGGGAGTATATATATGAAACCTTACGCTATTACCAATGCAAAAATTATTACGGGCGACGCCGACGCAAACGTCCTCGAGAATCGTTACATCATCGTTAAAGACGGATTGATAAGCGACATTACCGATGACGCGAACAAAATCGTCGGACTCAAATGCGTCGACCTGAACGGCAAATATATTATGCCGGGGCTTATAAATCTGCACGTGCATTTGCCGGGCTCCGGTATGCCGAAGGACACCAAAAAACAAAATAAAAAAGCCGTTAGAATGCTTATGGGCAATCCCGTAACGAGATACATCGTGTACCGCTTGTGCGCCGATTATGCAAAAGTAGAACTGATGTCCGGCGTAACTACCATACGCACGGTGGGCGGTTTGGACGATATCGACTCTCGCATACGCGATAACGTCGCACGCGGCAAACTACTGCCTCGCGTACTTGCTTCAAATATGGCAGTATCCGTAGAGGGCGGACATATGGCGGGGTTACTCGCATACGAAGCCAAAGATCCCGAAGACGGCAGAGCTTGCGTAAGAAAAATAGCAAAGACCAATCCCGATCTCATCAAGTTGATGATTACAGGCGGCGTGCTCGACGCGCAAAAAGCCGGCGAACCCGGAGTACTGCGCATGTCGCCCGAAATAGTACGCGCTTGCACCGACGAAGCGCACAAGCTCGGATACAAAGTCGCCGCTCACGTCGAAAGCACTTTGGGCGTGAAAGTAGCCCTCGAAAACGGCGTTGACACCATCGAACACGGCGCAAAACTCACCGATGAAGAGCTCAAACTCTTCCGCGAAACCGGTGCGGTACATGTTTTGACGTTCTCCCCTTCCATTCCCCTATGCAAGTTCGACCTGACGGTATCGGGAGGTACGGAACTGCACAAAATCAACGGCGAAGTGGTATTCGACGGCATGCTTGACTGCGCGAGAAAATGCCTCGACAACGGTATAACCGTGGGGCTCGGGACCGACACCGCCTGCCCGTTCGTCACCCACTACGATATGTGGCGTGAGTTGAACTACTTCCATAAATTCTTGGGCGTAAGCAACGCGCAAGCAATACACACCGCTACCGCTATCAACGCGCAAATCGCCGGTATCGACGACATAACCGGCACCATCGCAAAGGGTAAATCTGCCGATATGATAGTGACGGACGTCAATCCCTTGGACAACTTGGAAGCGCTACGCAACGTCAAGGAAGTATACATCCGCGGCAAACGTATCAAACATCCGAAAGTTAAAAAATTCGATTACGTTGAAAAAGAATTGGATCTGTACGCCAAATAACAATATGCGTCGCGCAAACGTAAATACCAACCATAGCAAGATTTTTTCTTGCTATTTTTTTCGGTAAGAGAAATGTAACTCTCTTACCGCCGATTTCAATTATCGCATTTAACAAACAAAAGAAAAGAGGAGCGTTGCCACTCCTCTCTTCTCAGGATATAAATAAACGTTGAACGCTAATCTTTATCGGTGTATCCGTAGATGTCTTTGTATTCCTTGCGCGCTTTGCGGATTTTGCCGCTGAACGTAAGGGTGATTACCAAACGTCTGATACCCTCTATGATAAGTGACGTGCCGGCGAAAATCATGACCGTTTCAAACGAAGAGAACATGACCGCGACGCCGAGTCCCAATGTAACTATTGCCAAGATAAGCATCGCAATCCAGCCCGAAACGTGCCAACGTGCGCACTCGATGCTCTCCGCTATTGCGTAAGCCGAATCGATGATGATATACAGACCGAACAGGATCGTGAGCACGCCCTGCATCATATCCGTATAAACGATGAACAGTATGCCGAGGACTATGCACGTAAGCGCGGTGATAATAAAGCGTGTGCCGAACAACACTCCGTATGCACAGAATTGTATGAACATCGCTACGCCTATGGCAATAAGTGCCGCGCCGAAGAAAATGCATAGAATATATCCGGAACTCGTCGGCAACGCTACGCAAAGGATGCCGAGCACGACGGTCAACACGGAAATAAGAATACTATCCCACTTGTACTTTTTAAGAGTCTTTCTAAGTTCTTCCATAAACATTTGCTCCTATAGTTTTTGCAAACCGAACGCTTTTATTCCGTTTGCGCCTACATTATATTGCCATTACCCTTTAATGTAAATTAAAAAATGCGACATTTTACGCAAAAGCAACACTTTTTGCAATAAATGTGTAAGAATACTCGTAAATCTATTTACAAATACAAAAAAAGATGCTAACATATATGCTATTAAATCCAAATACAAAAAAGGAGAACTATGTTAACCGAACAACCTGACCCTGACCCCGATAGTATAGCGCTGTCTATAGTATTCATCGTCATTCTGACAATCTTTTCCGGATTCTTTTCCGCGACGGAAACAGCTTTCAGCTCCGTCAACAGAACCAAACTGAAAATTAAAGCGCAAGACGGCTACAAACCGGCAATCAACGCGCTGGCTCTTACGGATAAATTCGACAAGTTGCTCTCGACAATTCTAATCGGAAACAACCTCGTCAATATAACGCTGTCCGTATTATTTAACAATATCTTCGAGCAAGTTATCCCCAATCCTGCCGTCAGCGGCATTGTTTCCGTTGCCGTTTCCACGGTGATCGTATTGACTTTCGGCGAAATTACGCCAAAAATGATCGCCAAGGAATATTCAGAAAAAATCGCCATGGCTTTCGGCTATCCCATCAAGGCGATAATGGTAATTCTGTTCCCCTTGACGATTATATTTACGGGACTTAAATTCTTGCTCAAAAAGATATTTAAGTCGGCTCCCGATGATAAAATCACCGAAGAAGAACTCCTCTCCATGGTTGAAGAAGCCCAAGAAGACGGCTCCCTCGACAGCCAGGAAAGCGAACTTATCTCCTCTGCAATAGAGTTCGACGACGCAATGGTAGAAGATATTCTCGTGCCGCGCGTCAACATAATCGCCGTGCCTCTCGATATGCCGATGGAGAAAATCAAAAAACTCTTCCTCGAACATAACTTCTCGCGTATGCCCGTGTACAACGGCACGATAGATACCATCATCGGTATGATTCATAATATCGACTTCTTCACCGCTCTCGAAAAAGGCGAAAAGAGTATCAAGAATTATATCACGCCCGTAACGATAGCCACGGAACACATGAAGATCTCGACCTTACTCAAGAGTATGCAACGCCAAAAAGTGCATATGGCGGTCGTCGTGGATGAGTACGGCGGAACTCTCGGTATTGTCACGCTCGAAGACATCCTCGAAGAGCTTGTAGGCGAAATTTGGGACGAACATGACGAAATCGTCAATTACTTTACCGAAATCGACGAAACAACCTATCTCGTAGACGGCAGAGCCGAGCTCGATAAATTCTTTGAAAAATTCGGTATCGATGAGGATGAAGCGGAGAACTTCGACTCGCAAACCGTAAACGGTTGGGTGCTGGAAAAAATCGGCGACATTCCCAAGAAAAATCAATCGTTTAGCTACAAAAACCTGACTATCATAGTAAACAGGTTGACTCAACGCCGTATACTCGACATCAAAGTGCTGATAAATAAGTCGGACGAAAACGAATCCGACGTTAAGGAAAACGACGATTAGCCCGTGGAACCAAAATAACCGCAAAGTTGCCGCCTTGAACTTCGACGGCAACTTTTTTTGACCGTTTGACGCCAAATCCGAGCGTATTTTTTTGTATATTGTCGAAAATTTCTTGACACGTCATAATACGATGTGATAGACTTTTGAAAAGGAGCAAAAAATGGTATTCAATTCTATGGTTATGGCTATGATGATGAACATGCGCATGTGCAACCTGCGCTATATTGTCGTGCCGTAAAATACCGTTTACCTCTAATCTCACTGTTTAGAAAGCGGAATGCTACGGCGTTCCGCTTTTTTGTTTGGAGTATCGTATGATAGAACTAAAAAACATTACCAAATCTTTCGTTTCTGCCAATGAACGAATCAAAGTCCTCGACGACGTTTCTTTGACCGTCAACGACGGCGAAATCCACGGCATTGTGGGACTCTCGGGCGCCGGGAAAAGCACCTTGGCGCGGTGCATAAATCTATTGGAACGCCCCGATTCCGGGAGCGTAATCATCGACGGAACCGATATAACAAAGTTGAGCGGCTCGGAGCTAAACAACGTCCGCAAAAATATAGGTATGATATTCCAAAGTTACAATCTTTTGGAACAGCGCACGGCGCTCGGAAACGTCCGCTTCCCTTTGGAGCTTAGTAAGGGCGACAAAAAGACTTATAACGCTCGCGCGCTCGAATTATTGACCCTCGTTGACCTCGCGGACAAAAGTAACGCCTACCCGTCTACCCTATCCGGCGGACAAAAGCAACGCGTTGCCCTCGCAAGAGCGCTCGCGACAAATCCGAAATATTTGATACTGGACGAAGCGACAAGCGCGCTCGATCCCGAGACTACCGCGTCCATAACGGAACTTGTGAAAAAGATCAATTCGGAAACCGGCGTTACGGTGGTGGCAATCACCCACGAAATGAATTTGGTAAGCCGTCTTTGCGACACGGTCACCGTGCTCGATAACGGAAAAATCGCGGAAACGGGTTCCGTAAGCGATGTGTTCGGTTGCCCGAAATCCGAAAGAGCTAAACGATTTGTAAATCTCGCGTTCCCACGCGCGGATATATAGAGGTAATTATGTCGGATATACTACGTAAGCTGATAGAATCTAACGTACTGCTGAAAGCCATAGGTGAAACCGTGGTAATGACCCTTGGTGCAAGCGTTTTTTCTTACCTAATCGGGCTACCGCTCGGCATTGCGCTATACGCTACGGATAAGCAAGGGTTGAGACCGTTACCGTGGTTACACAAACTGCTTGACGTCATAGTCAACGTACTGCGAAGCGTGCCGTTTGTGATATTGATGGTGGCGGTTATTCCCGTAGCGAAAGCGGTAGTCGGCACCGGTATGGGCAACAAAGCCATGGTGGTTACCCTCGTGATTGCCTCTTTTGCATACGTTGCGCGGTTGGTGGAATCGAGTATAAAAGAAGTGCCCTACGGCATGATAGAGGCAACGCGCGCAATGGGCGCGAACAACTTGCAAATCATATTCAAGGTGCTCATTCCGGAGGCAAAGCCCTCGTTGATAGTCGGCGCGGTCATCGCTTGCGTGACTATCCTCGGCTACTCCGCTATGGCAGGCACCATCGGCGGTGGCGGTCTCGGAACAATAGCCATCACCTACGGTTACCAACGCTTTAACGACGACGTAATATGGGTTTGTGTGGCGTTAACCGTGGTAATCGTGCAAATTATACAGGAAATCGGCTCGCTGATAGCGCGCAAATCCGATAAAAGATTAAAAAACAAAGGAGTTCGTTTATGAAAAAATTTTTATCCGTCGTTCTTATTGTCACACTACTCTTGTTTTCCGCCGTTGCAATGATCGGTTGCAACAAAGACGATGAAAAAACAATAACCGTCGGCGCAAGCTCCACACCGCATGCGGAGATTCTCGAATACGCCAAACCGCTCTTGGAAGCGCGCGGATATACGCTGAAAATAGTCGTATATAACGACTACGTATTGCCGAACAAAGCTCTCGCGGACGGGACTTTGGACGCTAACTACTTCCAACACACTCCGTTTTTGAATTCCTTTAACAAGGCAAACGGCACCACCCTTGTAGCGGCTACCGCCGTGCATTACGAGCCATTCGGCATTTACGGCAACGGAATCGGTTCGCTGAAAGATTTACCGGACGGCGCAACTATAATAATTCCGGCAGACGACACCAACTGCACACGCGCCCTATTCCTACTCGCGCAGGAGCATTTGATAACTTTGAAGGACGACGCAAGCGCGGAAAGCGGAGTCACGGTATTGGACATTGCCTCCGACAACGGATACAATATAGTCACCGTTGAAGCCGAAGCCGCGCCCGGACAATTGAAAAACGCCGACGTCGGCACGATAGCCGTAATTAACGGCAACTACGCGCTTTCTTCCGGATTATCACTGCAAAACGCACTCGCGACGGAAGCCGCCGACGGCATAACCGCGCAAACTTACGCCAACGTCATAGCGGTACGTAGCGGTGATGAAAATAAAGACAAAATCAAGGCTCTCGTTGAAGTTCTAAACAGCGATGAAGTCAAAAACTACATCGACTCCACCTATAACGGCGCAGTGAAAACGGTAGGAAAGTAATAGCTTATTGCATGAGTTCGGAAATAGAATAGTGTGAAGCGTGGAGAGTGAAGTGTGAAGTTGCGGTTAATATTTAATTATCCTATTATAGGGCGGGCGGGTGAGAGTCATATCGCAAAAAGCCCGATGTAGAATTTTTTGCGCGCAGAGCAGGAAATATACAACGCCGTTGGCGTCGGTGATATACGCAAGCGGTGCTTGCGGTGATATGCGCGCTGTCGCGCGGTGATATACGCAACCTAATGGTTGCGGTGATATGCGCGCTGTCGCGCGATGATATACGCAACCTAATGGTTGCGATGATATACGCAACCTAATGGTTGCGGTGATATACACGCCCGGTGGGCGCGGTGATATACATCGCCTGCGGCGACGGTGATATACACGTCACTTCGTGACGCGGTAAAGGATAAATTATAATATG
>CAVIFU010000064.1:0-7355 GCA_963642145.1 Ruminococcus bicirculans (ex Wegman et al. 2014) | reverse complement strand
TTTTACACCGTATTTCTTATTTACACTTTGAGTTTTAACGGAAATCGAGCCTTCCTAAAACGGCGTTAAGCAATTGCACTCTGCGCGCAAAAAATTCTACATCGGGATTTTTGCGATATAACTCTCACCCACCCGCCCTTTAAGAGGATGATTAGATATTATCCGAAACTTCACTCTTCACTCTTCACACTATTCTATCAAAGTATCCTTTACCGCGCCACGAAGTGGCGTGTATATCACCGTCGCCGTAGGCGATGTATATCACGCTTGCGGTGATCCTCTAATCATCTATTCTCATAACATAGAATTTCAAATAATCGGATTCGCTTCCTTCCGACATAAGCGTCGGATGATCGGGAGCTTGGGACTTTATTTCAACGCGCCTTACCTTTCTCCCGGATTCGCGCGCCGAATCCGTAAGCATTTTTTCAAACATTTGCCTTGTCACAAAGTGTGTGCAAGAGGACGATACCAAATACCCTCCGGATTCCACGAGCTTCATGCCGAGCACGTTTATATCTTTGTAACCGCGCAGAGCGTCGCGAACCTCGGACGCGCTTTTGCAGAATGCCGGCGGATCGAGTATGACCAACCCGAACTTTTTGCCTTCACGCTTATACCTCCGCAGTGCGTCAAACACGTCGTCCGTCACGGCGGTTACGTTATTCAAGCCGTTCAGCGCGGCGTTTTCGCGGACGGAAGCGATCGCCGTTTCCGATATATCTACGGCGGTAACTTCTTTTGCGGTTAGGGCGGCGTTCATACTGAATCCGCCGCTGTTACAAAATAGATCGAGTACGGTTTTGCCTTTGGCGTAACGTCTGACGGCATAGCGGTTTTCCTTTTGATCGAGGAAGTACCCCGTTTTTTGACCGTGACGGACGTCAACGGACATCTTTACGCCGTTTTCTTCAATGACAACGCGATCGGGAACTTCGCCGTACAGCACGCCGACGGATTCCGGAAGCCCTTCTTTTTCGCGAACCTTTACGTCGCTACGCTCATAAATACCGGTAGGTGAAAAGAGATCCACAAGTATGTCCACGATCTCTTTTTTGCGTTTGTCCATGCCGAGAGACAGAAATTGCACGCAAAGCACGGTGTCGTATTTATCCACAATCAGCCCGGGGAGGTAGTCCGCTTCCGCATAACACAGGCGGTAGGCGTTAGAGTAACCCAAATCCAAACGCATATCGTTTGCGCGTTTTAGGCGTCCCGAAATCAGCTCTACGGTATCCTCAACGTCGTCTCTTATGAAAATACGCACGAGGATTTTGGATAGATGATTTATATAGCCTTTGCCTATGAATTTGCCGTCGAAAGAGTAAACCGTCGATAGCGAACCGTTCACGTCTTTACCTTCTATTTTGCTTACTTCGTTGGCGTATACGAACGGATGTCCCGCAAGTATTCTTTTCTCTTCGCCTTTTTTCAAAAATACGCTGTACATATTGCCTCCGATCGAAATTATACCACAAAAAGCGGCGCCGGTAAACAATTTACGATCAAACGGCGCGCAAACCGACAATTTGTAAAAAAACGCAAACGCGTATTGACTTGTATGCGTGCGCATGGTAATATATATAAGTACTATGGTACGTATTCGGAGGTTGAGATGAAGTTCAAGACAGTAGTTGTCATTATTTTGAGCATACTCATAGTTGCGACTAGCGCGTTTTTGGCATGCGACACGTTGGGATTCGTTCCCGGCAACGGCAAAGATCTTGTCATATCGTTTTGGGGCGACTCTATAGCGGAAGGCGTTTTGGGACCTTCTCCTCTGGCGGAAAGGGATTATTATGCCTACGGTCACATCGTGGGCGAGCGCAACGAGTATGAGTTCCACAACCGTTCGGTATCGGGGCACACTACCAAGCAGTTCTACGACTACATTACGCGCACCGGCGGATATGAGGACGGTAGCACCGGCATAGACAACGGACCCATGATGACGGGCACATTGCTCAGGACGTCGGATATTATAGGCATATCCATGCTCGGCAACGACCTGCTCAACAAAGATCTCGGCGATTGGTTGGAGCTTGCGGTAGTGGGCGACTACGAAGCGCTTGAAGAGACGGTTTCGAAGACAAAAGAAGTTTTTTATCAAGCCATCGATTATATCAGGGAATGCAACCCGAACGCGCTTATTTTGGTACAGACCGTGTATAACCCGATATATGTCGGATCTCCGATTTCGCAGAACGGCGAACTTGTTTTGTCCGAGGAGAGGCTTGAGAGATTGGCGGCAAAGGGCGTAAACGCCGCGGCTATTCGCATGTTCGGCGGCAAAATGGTAGAGAAGCTCAACTCCATAATTTACGATTATCGCAACGAGAACGAAGGCGCGATCGAGATAGTGGACGTATATTCGGAATTCGACCGTATTTACAATACGAATAGGGAGCGCGGCAAAGCGTTGTTCTTCACCGACGGCATACATCCCTCCAACGAAGGGCACGCCGTTATAGCCGACTTATACCAAAAGATATTGGACGCGCACCACTTGACCAAAGAGCCGCGCGTGTTGAGACTCTACAAGAAGTTGCGCATAAATCAGCTTGAAAGGTTGTTCTCAAAGAGTGGCATGGACATCAAAGCCGCCAAGAAAGCCATTAACAAGTCCGAAACTTGCAAGGACATAACCAACGCGTACTTCCGTGCCATCGACGGTTATACTCCCGTCGTGAAGGAGCTTCCCGATCACAAAATATCTAACGACGAGTACTATACCTCGCGTGACGAGACATACTACATCACGAATAACAGCACCGTCAATCCGGGAATGGAAATAAACGGCGGATTGCTCGATAACAGCTATATAGAACTTTCTTCCGACGGCACGATCGAGATAATGCTCAAATCAAGGTGGGTAAACCTTCTTCTGAATGCGGCTTTATCCGGCGCTACAAGCGAAATAGACCTTTCCGTGTTTAATCTCAGGGAGCTCGAAGAGCAATATCTCAAAGAGCTATTCCCGGGATTCACGTTTGACGATTTAGAGGGATCTTTGGGCTTGATTAAGGACAATCTCGGCATAGAGGTAAGCGGCATAAACTTTGAAGATAAAGGCATTCAAGAGATATGTAAGTCTCTCAAAGACAACAGAACGCTTCCGTCAAATCCGAAAATAGAAAAAGGTATCGACTTAACCATCACTTATACCGGGACTTACACTCTCCAAAAGGTGCGTAGCGAGGTTACCGGTATAGAGTACGAGCAAATAAGCATCGACAAGCATCCGAACGGCGGCGATTCATACATAATCGGCTGTCGCGACACCGATCCGGAAACCGGCAAGCGCCGAGTCTACTTCCGCATAGAGTTCCTCAAAATGTACGTCGAAGCGATACAAAAATAAAAGGACGGGGCGGAGGCAACTCCGCCCGTTGTTATTATGAGGAATTACGATAATCTAATTTGTCCGCGTTGCGGTTGCAAGCTTACGCGTGAAGGCAACAGTTTATATTGTTATTACAGGCATTGCTATGATTTGGCGTCCGCAGGGTACGTCAATTTGGTGCTGTCCGGGAGCAAGGCGCAGGATCGATCCGGAGACAGCAAAGAGATGATGCTGTCACGGCGCGTGATAATGGACGAGGGCTATTACGCCAAACTTTTGTCCGCTTTAATCGACATCATATCGCGAGTACCGCACGATAATATTTTGGACATCGGTTGCGGCGAGGGATACATTACGGGCGGTCTCTGCGAGGCGTTCGAGGCGTCTTCCGTCCGTGGCACGGATCTTTCCAAGACGGCGGTTACTCTTGCCGGCAAACGTTACAAAAATGCGTCTTTTGTCGTAGCCAATTCCGCGAGTCTGCCGATTTCGGAAGAGAGCGCGGACGTCGTTACCGCTGTATTTACCCAAGTTTATTATGGCGAAGTCGGCAGAATTTTGCGCGATAACGGCACGTTTATTCGGGTAACTCCGGCGCCCGAGCATTTACTCGGACTCAAACGCGAATTGTACGATTCCGCATACCTCAACGACGTTACGGACGCGGAGGAGCCGGACGGCTTCAAACTTATGGAAGAGCGTGTCGTTCGCGATAAGTTTACGGCAAAGGGCGACGACATACGCGCGCTGATAGCCATGACGCCGTATAACTACAAGACGGACAAAGCCGCCATCGAGCGCGTTTCGGAATCCGATCAAATCACCACAGAGCTTGCGTTTACCGTCAAGGTTTACCGAAAGCAGAGGAAGTTCTGATGCGCAAGGAGTACGATTTACTTGTCGGAGGCAGACTTGTCCGAGTCAAGCAGGGCAGGGGCTACAAGCGCGTCAAAGTGTCGTTACGGACATTACCGCCGTTCTGTTTGGTTACCGCGCCTTACGGGATGTCTGTTAAGAGGGTGGAAACGTTTCTCATCGATCAAGAGTCATGGCTTGTCGCGCACGTCAAAGGCAATTACGTTGCCGACGTGATGAGAGGCGGCGACGTTTTCCGCTACGGAGGGGTAACTTATCCTTTAGAGTACGTCGAGGGCGATAAATTCGATATAAACATTTTAGGCGGTAGGGCGTCGATAACCGTGCCATACGGCAAACGGGACGCCGTAAGCGCATACGTAAACAAGTTTTACGCAAAGGAGCTTAGACATATACTCGACGAACGAATTCCGTATTGGGAGGGCGTGACGGGACTACACTCTTCCGGTTACGGGATAAGACTGATGTCCGGGAGGTGGGGATCGTGCAATGTGCGCACGCGCAAACTCATGTTCAATTCCTATCTTGCGAGCAGGGATTCGGAATTTATAGACTACCTCGTAATTCACGAACTCGGGCACATAAGATACCCGGATCACGGAGCTGCGTTCAAAGCATATCTCACGACATACTGTCCCGAGTGGAAAGAAATTGCAAAAAGATAAAAAATATTGATTTTTTTCAAAATCGGTCTTGTAAAAATACATCCGATAATATATAATATCATCTACAACAATAACTAAAGAATATAAGGAGAGTAATGAGCGCATACGCAATCGTATTATTTATAATCGTACTCGGTTACGCACTTTACATGGGTTTTAACGACGGCTCTATCGCGCTTGCGACTACGGTAGTTTCCCGTGCGGTCAAACCGCGCACGGCGACCATAGTTACCGCCGTGGTTAAGTTTATCGCGCCTATAGCGTTTTTCTTTTTGGGAGCGATGGGCGTTGCCGACAATATCAGCAATTCCATACTCAATATGGAATATTTTAACGGCATAGGTGAACGGCAAGCGTTCGCGTTCATATTGTCCGGCATGCTCGGCGCAACCGTTTGGGCAGGCGTCTCCATTGCGTTGAAAATACCCAACACCATATGGTATACGTTGTTGGGCGGTATATTGGGATCGTCCGTCGTGGCTTTCGGCTTGCATTCCGTGCGTTGGACGGAGTACGTACTCCTAAACGTCGTCGCCATGGTACTGCTTGCGCCCGTAGTCGGTTTTATGCTCGGATTTATCCTCATGAAGATAACCAAGCGTTTGTTGCGTCGCATGCCGAGGCGCATGAGTAAATTCCTGATGATAGTACAGCGCATGAACATAGTAGTCATTGCCGGCGCGTTTTCAGTGAACAACTCCCAAAAGATGCTCGGCATTATGATGCTTGCGTCCGTTCTCGGCATATGGACGTTGGATTCGGGCACGTTGCCGGTGTGGATGGTCATTTGCGTGGCGGGAGCCATAGCGATAGGCATACTCCTCGGCAGAGTACAGATAATGAATACGGTAGGGCGTAAGTTATACAAAGTACAACCGATACATTCGGTAGTGTCGCAGATTTCGTCGGCGGCGGTAGCCATTGTGGGTACGGCTCTCGGCATATCACTCGGCATGGGACAAACGATCACCAGTTCCGTTATAGGCGTAGGGGCGGCGGAACGCACCAACGCCGTCAATTGGCGCACGGTAAGCAAGATAATCGCAGGTTGGTGCCTGACGATGCCTATATCGATGTGCTCGGGCGCGGTGTTTTATCTAATAATAGGCAAGCTCATTATGGGGTTATAGGAGGCAATATGTTCAAGTTCAAAAAGAAACCTAAGGAAGACAATTTTTACGATCTGCTCACCAAACAGGCGATGGAGATAGAGAAGGGTATGCGGGAGCTTACCGAGTACTGCAAGACCCACAACGAGTCTATTGCGGACGCCGTCATCAAGACAGAGGACGACGGCGACATGGTCAGGCGCATCCTCATTGACGAGATAAACAAGTCGTTCGTCACGCCTATCGATAGGGAAGATCTTTTCAAGCTTTCCGCCAAGCTTGACGAAGTATTGGACTATGCCAAAACTTCCGTTGACGAGATTCGTCTGTTCGGCGCGGTTCCGGACGCTCAGATGATAGAGGTAACCGACGTTTTGCACGAGATGTCCGAGCACATAATATCCGCCGTACAGAATATCGAAAAGCACGACGCCATTACGCGCGATGAGGCGATATACGTCAAGTCTTTGGAGAACAAAGTCGGCGATTTATGCGTCAAAGCTTTGGCGGATTTGTTCGACAATGCCGATTTCCGCACGATCTTCAAGTATAGGGAAATCTATCGTCACCTCAACCAAACCGCCGACATAGCCGACGAAGCGATGGACGTTCTCCTCAAAGTATTGGTCAAGATGTAAAATGGGCTACAATTTTTTTGCATATCTCGGCAGGATGAAGTACATAGAGCGGTGGTCGCTCATGCACTCAACCGTCAAAGAGAACATAATGGAGCATAGCGAGCAAGTCGCGCAAATAGCGCACGCGCTTGCCGTTATCAACAACAAGGTATTCGGCGGTGACGTCGACGTCGGCAAATGCGTTACGCTTGCCGTTTTTCACGAGTCGAGCGAGGTAATAACGGGCGATTTACCCACGCCTATAAAATATTACAACAACGAGATAAAAGTTGCCTACAAGGCTTTGGAGAGCGTTGCGGAAGAAAAGCTTTTGACCATGTTGCCGGGAGCCTTGCGTTGCGACTACCGCCAAACCATCGCGCCGGACAAAACCACCGCGGAATACAAAATCGTCAAAGCCGCCGACAAACTTTCCGCCTATGTCAAGTGTTTGGAGGAACTCAAAGTCGGCAACAAAGAGTTTGTCAAAGCCGAGCAAACGATACGAGCCGAACTCGAATCGTCAAACCTCCCTGAAGTCGCATATTTTATCGACAATTTTGTCGGAGGGTATCGCAAAACCCTTGATGAACTTGACTGACGCATAGTATAACATAATCGCGCATAGCGCACATACACGCCCGTTGGGACGCGGTAAAGGATTCATAAATTAAAAAACCGAATATAAACCTTTTCGGCTCTGTAAGACTTTACGGAGCCGATTTACTCTTGTTCAATCGGTCCC
>CAVIFU010000063.1:0-7444 GCA_963642145.1 Ruminococcus bicirculans (ex Wegman et al. 2014) | reverse complement strand
AAGCCATTAAACGCACTCACTATCTAAGCGAAGACATCCCGGGTTACGAAACAGACTCGGAAGACACAATAGATTCGGAAACTACAACCGATACGGAGCCCATCAACCCAAACGAGGAATAGCCGTATCAAGTTTTACTCCGCCATGGGAACGCGATAGCGTGAATTCTCATATTAAATCCCGGTTTTGCTTAGGTGGGGATTTGCTTTGGAAATTCTCTTGATAGAACAAAATAGGGAATTTCGTTTTAAGTATTGAAATAAATGATTTAATATAGTATACTGTTAGTAAGTGTATGCGCGTACGCGCGTTTACGTGCGCACGCAGATAGGAGATTGACATGGCACAAGCACCATTAACCAACGCAAAAATGTTTACCGCCAGTTGGACAGAGCACGACGAGGCAGTGTTGATAGACTTGCTTAAACGCAAAATCGCCGAGCTCAAATACGATATCAGGGATTGTGATTCGCCGTATGCTCGCGCGAGGCTCAAAGCCAGACGCAAACAGTATAAGGAACTCTTAGACAAGGTAGAGCGTAGCGATTATGACCCGAATATTCTTGCCCAAGAGCTCAAAACGCAAAGCATGTACAATACGGCAGAGCGCAATAAGAGAGAAAAGAAACTCGGCAAGTACGCCGACGCCTATGCCGACGTCGATTTTGACTTCGATTCCTACTTTTCCAAGACTCGTTATTTCGGCGCGGTGTGTCCGCTCATTGCCATTGTGCTGATAGTGGCGTTCCTTGCGGTGCTGATGTGTTCGGCGTTTATTTCCGCATCGACCTTGGAGAATATAGAAATTAAGCTCAACAGCGGTGATACACGCATGTCCGTTTCTTCCATAGCCTATATCAAGCTTGACCAAAACGAACTCGACTTCGAAGTTTTGAATAACGGCAATTGGCCCAAAGGCGTTTACATTTCTCCGGAGAACGCGCCGGCGCAAGGCGAAAAGTACCACACCGAGGACTATACCGAGCCGGAAAGGGTTTGGTTGTGCAAAGACCTCGGCATGACAGCCATAGACATTACCGTGTTCGACGTAATCAAGGCGCTCTTCCGCACTCCCATGTTCAGCGAACAACGCGTTGATATTATAGAAAATCTTGACGAAATGCAGGGCACGAGCTGGTATTACGTCAGATATATGCGCGACCGCGCCGACGATATCAAAATAGAAAAAGGCGAGGACGGCAAGTATGACGGCGTAAAAATCGTCAAACATATCGCAACCTATGGCACGATAGTGTTCCTGTGCGCAACGATTATCTGCTGCGTTTTGGAAATTCTCATCAACATCGGCAGAATGTTCAGTTACACTTCCCGCAGGGTGCACGCAGTACCGTTGCTCATAGTCATATTCGGCGTGTTGACCATGCTGTGTCCGGCATTCCTCGATATTACGGAGCTGAGCAGTGCGTCCGTTTCCACGGCACTTTCAAACTACTTTACCACAAGCTTTACGGCTTTTGAAGCAACGGAAGGCATCAATATTATATTCAATATGATGTTTGCATTGTTATTGCTCCTGCCGTTTATCACTATACTCCTGCCGTTCTTCTTCCGTAATCGTCCCGCCAAGACCGTCGCTTACGTACCTAAGGGCAACAAACCGCATACTTACGCCGGTCACTCCAAGCCCACCAAAGCCGGTCAACCCGGAGACCCCCATGCGGAACAGAAGACTCGCGGAAAGATCGCCAAAGCCGGCTCGCGCTCGCCCTATTCCGGCAAATATCCGGCAAGATAGCGCAAGCGCGCACGTTCGCGCATAAATAGTATATATGTTCAAACACCTAAAAGAGGATGTGTCGGCGTGCCGTCAGAAAGACCCCGCCGCACACAGCACGTTAGAAATATTACTTACCTATCCCGGCGTCAAAGCCCTGTTCTACTACCGTATCGCGCATAAATTGTACGTCAAGGGTTGGTGCGTGCTTGCTCGGTTGCTTAGCCAAAGGGCGCGCCACGTTACGGGTATAGAAATCCACCCCGGGGCAAAAATAGGCTCGGGGCTTTTTATAGACCACGGCTCGGGCGTCGTCATAGGCGAAACGGCTGAAATCGGCGACAACGTAGTCATTTATCAGGGCGTTACGCTCGGCGGCACCGGCAAACAGACCGGCAAACGCCACCCCACAATAGGGAATAACGTCATGATTTCGGCAGGCGCCAAAATTTTGGGTCCCGTCAAAATCGGCGACAACGTCAAAGTCGGCGCGGGCTCCGTTGTTCTGAAAGACGTCCCTGCAGAATGCACCATCGTCGGCATTCCCGGCAGAATAGTGCGCATGTACGGGCAAAAGTACAACGACCTCGACCAAAAACTCCCCGATCCCGTGCTGGATGAACTTACGAGAATAAACAAGCGGCTCGAAACGTTGGAGCAAAACGCCGGCATAAACGCTTGCACTTATTCCATAACAAACGATATTTACTCTGCTCAAAAGGAGAACGAAGACTGATATGTTACGTTTTTACAACACATTGACTAGGACGAAAGAGGATTTCAAGCCTATCCGCGAGGGGCATGTCACGATGTATTCGTGCGGACCTACCGTATACAATTACGCGCACATAGGCAATCTCAGGACATATATATTTATGGATATAGTACGCCGCACCCTCAAACTCGAAGGATACAAGATAAAGGGCGTCATGAACGTCACGGACGTAGGACATTTGATGGCGGATTCGGATGACGGAGAGGACAAAATGGCTGTCGCCAGTCGCGAACAGCACAAAACTCCTTGGGAAATTGCCGAGTACTACTCCAAAATTTTCTTTGAAGACCTTGCTAAATTGAATATCGGCAAGCCGGAAATCATTGCCAAAGCCACCGATCATATCGACGATATGATCAAATACGTTCAAGCCCTCGAACAGGCAGGCTACAGCTATGAAACCTCGGACGGTATCTACTTCGATATATCCAAATTCCCGCGCTACGGTTGCTTGTCGCGCGCTAATTTGGAAGAGCAACTCGCAGGAGCAAGGGTAGAAGTAAACGGAGAAAAACGTCATCCCGCCGACTTCGCTCTTTGGAAGAAGGCGGATCCTCTGCATATCATGCAATGGCAAAGCCCGTGGGGCATGGGCTACCCCGGCTGGCATATCGAGTGCTCCGCCATGAGCCAAAAATACTTGGGTAAGGTGTTCGACATCCATACCGGCGGCGTGGACCATATTCCGATCCACCACGAAAACGAGATAGCCCAGAACGAGGCTTTGACCGGCAAACAGAGCGTCAACTATTGGATGCACGGCGAATTCATGATGGTAGACGGCGGCAAAATGAGCAAAAGTTTGGGCAATACCTATACGATAGCAGACTTGGAAAAACGCGGTTACTCGCCTCTCGACTTCCGCTTTTTCTGCCTAAACACCCACTACCGCAAGAAGTTGAATTTCACGTTCCCGGGACTCGATGCCGCCAAAACTTCAAGAGCAAGACTCATGGAAACACTTGCAAGCCACAGAGCTTCGGAAGCGACAACTCCCAAAGAAAAAATAGACGCGTATAAGGCGGAATTCATGGCTGCCATAGAGGACGACCTAAACGTACCTCTTGCGCTTGGGGTACTATTTACCGCGATTAAGGAACCCAAATCCAAAGATATATACGACCTTGCCGTATACTTTGACAAGATTTTCGGACTCGATTTGGACAAGACTCTCTCTCTTGCGGAGGAGCCGAAAGCCGATATCCCGGATGAAGTCATAGCACTTGTGGAGGAGCGCGCCACGGCAAAACGCAACAAGAATTATGCTCTTGCGGACGAGCTCCGCGGCAAGATAACAGCCCTCGGATACACCGTAACCGATACCAAAGACGGATACAAAATCGTACCCGATAAACAATAATGATATATTGTCCGTATTGCAAAGTTAAAATCTCAACCAAAACGAACGTCTGCCCGCTGTGTCACACGGACCTTATCGCGGCAGGCGTTTCCGTGGATGAGATCAAGCGTACGGAAACGGCGTTCCCCAAACGCGCCAAACTGCCTCCGCTCTCTACCAATTTGTTTGACAAAATCTACTTGTTGGTTGCGATAAACGTTGCCATCGTGGCGATATTTGTAGAGGCAATGTCCACCAAACACGTGCGTATAGCGTGGATTATTTCGGCGCTTTTGCTCTACTTTTACCTATTCCTCAGAGTGACGTTGCGCAGCGACGATTACTTCCCCCAAAAAGTCACCGGACAAGCCATACTTTTGTCCGTAGTGGTTTTCTCCACGAGGGCGGTGCTGCCGGAGCCGCGCATCATTTTTGAGTACATACTGCCTACGATATACCTTGTGTCGATGATCATAATCGGCATATATATGTTCATTAACTACAAAAAACCAAATAAATTCCTATTAAATCTCATAAGTATCGCGCTCCTATCCGTTCTGCCGTATATCATTGTCAAAATCGCGCACACAAAAGCCGAACTGTTCGCGCTGATAACGGCATCGATAGGCGGAGTTATCTGCGTAACGAGTGTAATTATCTATGCCAAACCGCTCATTGCGGAACTAAAACGCAAATTCCACACTTGAGGCGTGTGAGCTTGCAATAGTAAAACTTACGGGATAACAAGAATTTACAGAAACGCGCAAATGCTCATTCCCCGAAATGCGCCGAGCGCTTTTATCAAATAATCATAACTACGGCTTGACTTTTGCAAAATAATCTCGTAATATAATAGGGACAAATACGGAGAGTTGGCAGAGCGGTCGAATGCGGCGGTCTTGAAAACCGTTTTAGCTCCGGCTAACTGGGGTTCGAATCCCTAACTCTCCGCCAAAGCAAGCAAAAACCACCATTTTTGGTGGTTTTTGCTTGCTTTGGCGGAAAGAGTGGAATAGCGTACCCGCCGCATTTATGCGGTTGGGTGCGCAAGTTTGTAGCCCGAAGGGCTCAAACCTGATGGAGCCGTTCGCTACAGTACGAAGTAAATAAAGTTGTTCAGCCACTTGCTTAAAGCGCAAACTTCACTACGCGGCGCAATGATGCCATACGAAACTACGGAAGAAGTTACACAAGATTATACTTTATACGAAAAAAATCGTTGCAAGCCTGAATCTGACGAAAATATGCGTATCGCTTTGGAATGCCGTATAAAAGGCTTGAGTTATCCCGAAATAGGCAGAGTTTTATTCCGCGCACAGTCCGCTGTATTTGAATACTTTATCAAAATGAGCCAACGATACATGGCCACCTTTGGACAATGATATTTCAATTATAACCGTACAAATACAATGGCTATAAAAACAGTCTAAAAAGAATGAGATTTTGACAAATTGTCGAGATCTCATTCTTTTTGTGTAATAAAAATTCTTTTGATATAACGTCAAAAAAGACCACATCCCAATCCTTTCGGACCGGTTTGTAGTCTTTTTCTTTGGTCTGATTTTTTACAGTTACATCGTTACTATGTTATCGGCTACGGATTTTTTCTCCGTAAGTTATTCCACACCGCTACAAGATTTATAGTCAACGTTATTTAATGTTGTTTGCGAGCAAGAAGACCGTATCTCAGGTTTAACAGTAAAGTTGATATTTTCAAAATGAAGCCCGTTCACATTGAATACCGGATAGTAACCTACGTCGCCGGTTGTTATTCCTGTGATAGGATCAGTTGAATTAGTTATAAGCTCGGAAACCAGCTCAATGCCCGCAACGGAAACTTTTGCACCATCAGCCGCCTTGATTGTCAAGTTGGTTAGCGTGCGAACGTACAAGTGGGCGTTCGTTGTATCCTTTTTCAACGCATCCACAGTAGCCGGAGTATTGCTATTATAAGACTCCGAGCTTACGTAGTAAGCGGTGTTGCTGCCGCCGTTAGTATTCACGTTGAACGTCAGTTTTTCATAATTGCCCGCGGCAAGAATTAACGTTGCGTTTTCAAGCGAACCGTATTTGCCGTCAAGATAATCCTGAATGTTTTCCGGGGTTACAGTCCACTCGGGATAAATAGTCGTAACGGTAACATTTTCAGCTTTGTTACTTTCGTCAATCTCAGCCACACGTCTTCCGACGATTGCGCCTAAGTTGTATGCCGATTCTTTAAGAGAACCGGCGGGAACGCTTCTGTCATTGGTCACTGTCGTATTAGTAACTTTGTTGTCGGTAATTGTCCAGCCGTCGCCCTCGGAAGTAGTCTTTTTACTCCCGTTGGCATGACCTATAAGTCCGCCAAGATCGCGCGAAGCGGTAATTGTGCATCCGTCAGCCGTACAGTTAGTAACGGAAGCACTATTCTCGGCAGCCAAATATCCTACAATCGCGCCGGCTTTGTCGCCATCATCATTGTTTGCCGGATATGCCGTAACAACAGCGTTCGTGACGTGGCAGTTGTCGATATACGTGCAAAGACCATGACCGACAATCGCACCGACGCGACCTAAACCGGTAACGGTAGCCTTGTCTATGGTAAGACCGTTAATGTGTATACCGGTTGTTGATCCGAAAAGACCGGATTCTTTTTTATCGACAGTCGTTATATTAAAGTTGGAAATGGTTTTTCCGTTTCCGTCAAAAACTGAACCGTCGTTGACATTCCAATAAATCGGCGTCCATTCCTCACCGCCGAGGTCGATATCGTTCATTAACTTAACGCCCTTCGAGTAAATATAAGCGTTTGAATTGTCTTTAGTATTTTCTATTTTTCTTATATCGCCGGTGCTTGCATATTTCCGGAACCATTTAAGATCGGATTCAGTGTAGATTTCAAGAGTATTTTCGTCCGGATCGGCAACTGCCGCGTTGGCTTGGATTGCTTCCACTTTGTACAACAGCGAGCAAGATTTATTTTTATACTCGTTGCCTTTTTCGGAAGTGAGTTCGATTGCTACATTAACGGTTTTGATAACTTTGTCGGCGTCTGCCGTCGGTGCCGAGAGGAGCGCATATTTGCTGTAAGTCGTTCTGCCTTCGTAAGAGGTGGTGTCCTCGCCATCTTTAAGGGTTACCGTAAGCCCTCCATACAAGCCGTCGTCCTCAACGCACATAACAAGAGTGCGGTACTGAATGGCAACGTTAGATTTGTTTTCAACCTTAATATCGAACGTAACCTTGTCGCCCGGGGTCATCTTGGTAAGAGTGATGGCGTCATATCCTATTGTGCCGTCATCTTCGACAAGTTCTGCCGTTCCGCCGTTAACGAAAGCGCCGGGAGCCTTCTCTGTTTTCTGTGTGGCGGCATTGTCGGCATTTTCAATGGTGTTGCCTTCGTCCATCAAAATCGACGTGGGCGAATACAATGTGAAGTTTTCGACGGTAGTTTCGATCTGTACGTTACCGCTTGTGACGGAAACGTTTACTTTGTCTTCACTTGTGAATAACGCAAACGTTGCGCCGACGATGATTCCCGTGCACAGCAAAATCGCGAGCACGGCGGAAACAATAATGTTTCGCTTGGTTCTTTGGTTCTTTTTGTTGGATT
>CAVIFU010000062.1:0-7488 GCA_963642145.1 Ruminococcus bicirculans (ex Wegman et al. 2014) | reverse complement strand
ATACGGGTGCATTTGAAATGGAATAATTGTATTAACACACCTTACCCTGAACAGTTGCGAGCCGGGGATTGATAAGCGTATGAATATTATTTCTGCTCTTTATTAAACGCCGGAGCCGATTGGTCATGTAACGGTGTTATGAACGGATTTTGCACGGTGTTGATAAAACCGGGCAATGCGGTTCGGCAATAAAAATGGCTGTCAAAGCGTTTCGCTTAACAGCCATTTCGTTATCATCGGATTTAGCGTGCGACTAATGCTCGAATTGGGAGTTGTAGAGGTTGGCGTAGAAGCCTTGCTTGGCGAGGAGTTCTTCGTGCGTGCCTTTTTCGATAATGTTTCCTTTATTCATGACCAAAATCAAGTCTGCATTTTTGATGGTAGACAGTCTGTGCGCGACGATGAAGGACGTTTTATCTTGCATCAATACTTCAAACGCGCGTTGTATACATTGCTCGGTGCGCGTATCTATTGAAGAAGTCGCCTCATCGAGGATGAGCATAGGGGGATGCGTAAGCATGACGCGCGCTATACAAAGCAATTGTTTTTGTCCTTGCGAGATGTTTCCGCCGTCGTCGCCGAGGATGGTGTCGTAGCCGTTTTCGAGTCGCATGATGAAGCTATGGATGTGCGCGGCTTTTGCGGCGGCGATGATTTCATCGTCGGTAGCGTCGGGCTTGCCGTAGGCGATATTCTCTTTAACGGTGCCTTTTTTGAGCCAAGTATCTTGTAGTACCATGCCGTAATTTAGGCGCAAGGAGCTTCTCGTGACGGTGGTAATATCTTTGTTTTCCACTGAAATTACGCCTTTATCCGGGTCATAGAAGCGCATCAAGAGGTTGATGAGGGTGGTTTTTCCGCAACCGGTAGGACCGACGATGGCTATACGCTGACCGCTTTTGACTTTGAGGGAGAATCCTTGAATCAGGGGATTGGATTGGACGTAGGAGAAGTAAACGTTATCTATTTCGATGTTACCTTCGACATTCGTGAGATCGGGCAAACCTTCGTCGGAAGACTGATCTTCGGCTTCCAAAAGTTCAAAGACTCTTTGCGTTGCGGCGGTAGCTGTCTGGAGTTCCGTTACCACGCCGGTGATCTCATTGAAGGGTTTTGTGTATTGGGTGGCGTAGGAGAGGAAGCAAGAGAGTCCGCCCACGGTGAACGCGCCCATGCCGAGCAAGCCGTCTCCGCGGATAACGAGGTACGCGCCGAGTATGCAAACGGCAACGTACACGACGTTATTCACAAACCTTGTGCATGGATTGACCATAGCGGAATAGAAAGCGGCGTTTTGTCCCCAAATTTTGAGTTCACCGTTGATTACGGCAAAGCGATCCTCCGCGCGTTTTTCGTAGCCGAAGAGTTTGACGATACGTTGATTGCCGAGCATTTCGGTTACCAAGCCGGAGAGTTCTCCTCGTTTAGAGGCTTGCATAGCGAACATATCGTGGCAACCTTTGGCAATAAAGTAGGCGACGAAAAGGGACAGCGGCGTCAGGAAGACGACGACGAGGGCGATCATCCAATTGTACGACAGCATAAAGGCAAGGGTGCCGATAATGGTAACCACACCGCTGAAAAGCTGTGAAAATCCTTGTATCAACCCGTCCGATATTTGATCGATGTCGTTGCCTACGCGCGACATCAAATCGCCGTGCGAGTGGCTGTCGATATAGGATAGCGGTACGCTGTTGAGCTTGGCGTATGCCGAACGGCGCAAATCGCGAATCGTGCGGAACGAAGCCGCATTTATAAACAGCGAGTTGAGGTATTGGAATACGAATACCGCCACAATAAGCCCTGCGAGTATGCCTGCATTGCGGAAGATTATGCCAAAGTCCACGTTGTCCTTACCGATGATGTAATCCACAGTATCGCCGATAATGACGGGAGCCGCCAGCGTCGCGGCTATTTGCAGGAGCGAGCAAACCAACGCATAAATGATGTACGGCAAATGCGGACGAGCGTATATCAGGAGTTTTTTAATTGCGGAAAAATCCGTTTTTTCGGTCTTTTTGTTAGCATTTTTTCTCATTTCGATTCGCCCTCCTTGTTTTGAGAAAGACAAATTTCGCGGTAAAGTTCGGATGAGTCAATCAAATCCTCATGCTTACCGCAAGCCACGATTTTGCCGTCGTCCATGACGAGGATGATGTCGGAATACTTTATGCTTGTGGCGCGCTGAGATACGGTTACCGTGGTAAGTCCGCGTTCATCGCGAAGAGCGGTCAACGCCTTGCGAAGTTCGGCGTCGGTGCGGAAGTCCAAAGCGCTCGAACTGTCGTCCAAGACAAGTATCTTGGGATCGGCGACAAGCGCGCGCGCTATGGTCAGCCTTTGGCGTTGTCCGCCGGATAAATTCTTACCGCCTTGCAGCACTTCGGCGTCCAAACCACCGTCTTTTTGGTAAACAAATTCCGCGGATTGGGATACCCTAAGCGCATTATCTATCTCTTGGTCGGTTGCGTCCGCTTTACCCCATTGCAGGTTGTCGCGTATGGTTCCTTGGAAGAGTACCGCTTTTTGGGGAGCCACGCCGAAGATGTCGGCAAGCTCTGCGCCGGTATAGTCTTTTATGTCGTTTCCGAAGACTTTGACAGATCCTTTCGTCACGTCGTAGAGCCTTGTCATCAGGCTGACGAGGGTAGTTTTGCCGCTGCCCGTTCCGCCGAGAATGCCTACGCTTGCACCGCGCGGAATGACGATTGAGGCGTTATCTACTGACGGCGAAGGGCTCCCGGCATAGGTGAACGACACGTCTTTGAGTTCTATTGCCGGCGCGTTGAAATCGGGAGTCGCGCCCGAGCCTTCTTGCATTGAGGAGTTCACCGCCAGCACTTCGTTTATGCGCGCTGCCGAAGCGGAAGCCTTGGTAAAAGTAATCAACAGGTTGGCAAAGACTACGAGCGCATTGAGGATTTGCGTCATGTAGTTGACGAGGGCGATAATTTCGCCTTGCGATAAATTGCCGTAGTAGACCTGTTTGCCTCCGAAGTACAGTATCGCGATTATCGCAAGGTTGAGTACGGCGTAAGTCAAGGGATTGAGTAGAGCCGATAGGCGGCTGACCTTGATTGAGGCGTTCGCGAGCACGTCGGAAGCCGCGTTGAAGTGGGCTTTTTCGCGTTCCTCGGCGTCGAATGCGCGTACAACGCGCGCGCCCGTCAGATTTTCTTTTGTCAGCCTCGTTACGTCGTCGAGCTTGCCTTGGACGTCCTTATACTTAGGCATCGTTATCGAGAGTATCAGCCACAGCGCTCCGCCGATCAGCAAAGACGCCACTATGAATATGACGGAGAGTTTGACGTCGATGAGCATAGCCATGATTATTGCGCCCACGGCGATGAAGGGGGCGCGGAGCACGAGGCGGATAAACATTGCCACGGCTTGTTGCGCCTGATTGACGTCGGAAGTCAGCCTTGTGATCAAGGAAGTGGTGGAGAATTTATCGAGTTCGGCGTAGGAGAATGTATTGATATGTTTATACAATTCTCTTCTGAGATTCGTGCCGAAGCCGAGGGAAGCGCGGCTTGCGAAAAATTGCGCAGTCAGCGCAAAGCCGAGCCCCAAAACGCCGAGGGCGAGAATGATAACTCCGCCGTAGATCAGCCCGGAGTAATCTCCGTTTTGACCGCGAGGTATGGCGGTATCGATGATCCACGCCACGACGAGCGGGGTAATGAGTTCAAAAACCGCCTCTATGAGCTTAAAGAACGGTCCTGATATCGTCTTACCCCAATAACCTTTCAGATATTTTACGAGTTTAAGCATAGCACATGTCCGTATATAGTAGTTTAACCGCATAATTTTACCACAACCGTTGCTTTTAGTAAACTTTTTGCGAGCAATTAGTGCATGCGCGCGATAATTTTTATGCGCGCACGCACGCGAAAGTACGGAGCGGTTGCGGAATAAGTTATAAACAGGTTCCCGAATATTATATTACGGTAGTCTAATGTATGTTAAATAGTATTGCGGTGCTTACAAAAAACAATACGGGACCGACCAAAGTAAATACGTGGAATACGGTATGTACGTAGGGGATTTTTTTAATTCCGTAGAGCACGAGTCCCATAGCGCAGATTATGAAGCCGCTCAAATTGATTAGATTTACGGTAAGCGTTGCGTAAGGCGAGTTCAAATTCAGCACGTAAATCAAGAATCCTATCAACCCGATTATGGCGTTAAACACAACGTTCAGGCGTTTGAATTTCATTAGATTTTTGACGCAGAGTATGGCGCCGAGTATGGCGATCGCAAAGCACAGCCCGATACCTATGTAATTCCATACGCTGTTGCCGAACAGGAACGCCGGAGGCACTCCGCACGCCGTCACGAGGAAAGATATATTTGCGTGGTCGATGCGTCTTGCCAAACTTTTTTTCGTTTTATCTCTAAGCGCGTGGTATATGCATGATGTCAAAAAGACTTGCATTGCCGGTAGGCACAGCAAAACGGCGGTAATATATTCGGTTATTCCGTTTGCGATTATCATGTAGTAGATGAAAAATCCGAGCGTAATCGGCGCGCCGACGCCGTGCGTCAGAGCGTTCCAAAATTCCTCTTTCGGGGTATAGTAGCGCAACCCGACGGACTCATATTCCTGTTCGAGACGTGTTTTTTCCTGTTTATCCATAATAATATTATATTATATGGGCGCGAGATAATCAATCGTTACACTTTAGAATTTTGTCGATTAAGCCGTAATCGAGCGCTTTTTGCGGAGTGAAGATGTTGTCGCGTTCGGTATCGCGTTCCACTTTTTTGAGCGGAGTGCCGGTATTTTTGGCAAGCATGGCGTTGATTCGATGGCGGATCTCGGATATATTGCGCGCCGATATCAATATATCCGTGGCTTGACCGTTCGCACCGCCCATTGGCTGATGGATGAGTATTTTGGCGTTTTCGGTTGCAAAACGCATATTCCGCGCGCCTCCCGAGAGTATAACGGCTGCGATTGAATCCGCTTCGCCTATCGCGACGGTGGAAATCTCGACGGGACTCAAACGCATGGCGTCGTATATGGCAAAGCCGGCGTGGACTTCTCCGCCGGGGCTGTTGATGAGTAGGGTAGCCGTGCCTTTGAATCCGACGAGTTCGAGGTACTTTATTTTGTTTATGACGTCACCCGCAAGAGTGGAGTCTATCTCGCCGTACAAGGTGATAATGCCGTTTGACAGGAGGGTAGCGTTGTAATCGGTTGGTTCCATAGAGTAAGTATTGAATTATTTTATAAATTTATGCTTACGCCTTGACAAGGTCGGGAAAATATGTTTTAATAATGATAATCAATACTAATAAGCGAGGATATATGCGTAATACAAGGCAAAGGGACATAGTGCTTGGCGTAGTGCGGAGCAGTTCGGATCATCCTACGGCGGAGACCGTATACGAGCGCGCGCGCAAGATAATTCCCAACATCAGCCTCGGCACGGTATATCGCAACTTAAAGCTTCTCGGGGATGTCGGCAAGATAAGGGTAGTGCGTTCGGATGACGATACTCTTAGGTTTGACAAGACCGTTTATCCGCATGCGCACGTCAGGTGCGTTATGTGCGGTAAGGTGGTAGACGCCGCAGAAATCAACGTTGAGGCGCTGACCGAGTCGGCGTCTTTTGGCAACGGATTTGAGGTTACGGGAGCGGAAGTATCGTTTACGGGCATATGTCCGGAGTGCGGAAACAACGCGAAAGCGAATAAAGAATACAAGGAGAACAAAAATGGCTAAATATGTATGCATGGTATGCGGATACGTACACGAAGGGGATTCGGCACCCGAATTTTGCCCGATATGTCGCGCGCCTCAGAGCAAGTTTGTCAAGCAAGAGGAAGAAATGAGCTGGGCGGCCGAACACGTCGTAGGCGTTGCGAAAGGTGTAAGAGAAGACATTATCAAGGATCTCAGAGCCAACTTCAACGGCGAATGCACCGAAGTCGGCATGTATCTTGCAATGAGCAGGGTAGCTATCCGCGAGGGATACCCGGAGGTAGGAATGTATTACGAAAAGGCGGCTTTTGAAGAGGCGGAGCACGCAGCCAAGTTTGCGGAACTTCTCGGCGAAGTCGTTACCGATTCCACCAAGAAGAACTTAGAGCTTCGCATCGAGGCGGAGAACGGAGCCACTTTGGGCAAAACCGATCTTGCCAAACGCGCCAAGGAATTAGGGCTTGACGCCATCCACGACACCGTCCACGAGATGGCTCGCGATGAAGCCCGCCACGGGAAGGGATTCCAAGGGCTCTACAATAGATATTTCAAAAAATAATTAGTATAGCGTTTGTTAAGCGGTTCGGCTTTGGTTAGAACCGCCATAACGCTGTCGGCGTACGCCAGATAGTGCGCCGAAAAGAACAATTTAATAAGAAGACGGCGGCTCATACGAACCGCCGTCTTTTGCCATATTGAGACTATTACCGATTAACCCGTGATTTCTGCATATTCTCTTACGAGTTCATAGTACGTAGAACCGCTTGCGGATGTTTTTTTAGTCAATTTGTAAGTCTGCGTAGATCCAGTGGTTGTTTTTTGAGCCGGAGCAAAGAAGGTGTTAAAGAGTTTGTTGTCGCCGACGCTGTCGTTATAGATTTGTTCTATAGTATAATCTTGAGCGTCGGTAGCGTCTTTAGCATATCCGTTAAATGTACCGCCGTAGATGTTAATCGTAGACGACGTCTTGACAATAGACCCTAAATTACTGACAAACAATTTGTCTTTTGCCACTTTGAACGTACCATCATAGATATTTGCGGTTACATTATTCGCGGCAATACAAAGGACTTCCCCCTTCGTTGAAATAAATTTGCCACCATTGATATTGAGTGTGCTGGCAACGGAACCACCACCATATTCAATCAATGAGGTCACGGCTTGTGATAGGTTACCACCTCTTTCGAGCGTCATAGTAGTGTTTGTAATGTTTATAGTTGTCTCGTTAGTGCCCCAAGTAAAGATTTGACCCTCTATTGTGGAGTTGTTAATATTCATTGTGGCATGCAGTTGCAGTACATTTCCGGCATCATCCATAGGCTGTTGAACGGCTATAACCGCCCACTTAACTGTTTCTACAGTATCGGCATATTTAACGGTTACGCCGTCAAGTGTTAGCTCGGTCCCGGATGCTTCCCAAGAAATAATGTTGTAGCCGCCGTATTCCATGGTATTGTTAGAAACGATCGTACCGTTTTTAATGGTAACGTTATCCGCGGTGCCTTCGTCGAACGAAAGGCATTGCGGTATGGTGAGCGTGTTACCGCCGAGGTCTATAATGACGTCCGTACCCATAACGTACAGCTCCTGCGTGTAAGATGGGTCTCTCCAGTCCGCGACATTTTCAATTTCGATGTCCCGACAAAGTTCTATTGTTTTATTTCCGGTTATTTTAAGAGCATTGAAAAACGACATATAACTTGTGCCGACGCGTACATCAGACGTGTGTACCGCGGTAAACGGCGAGAACGACGTGGTCGCAAACGTTACGATACCGG
>CAVIFU010000061.1:0-7791 GCA_963642145.1 Ruminococcus bicirculans (ex Wegman et al. 2014) | reverse complement strand
GATTAGTAGAAATTATTATTTTATTGATTTTCCATATGCTTTTGATTTTCAATATGGTTTATGTGGAGCCACGAACGGGGAAAATTATGAGAGGGGGGGGTTGGGGGACAAGAGCTGTCCCCCAACATATTATAATTTATCCTTTACCGCGTCACGAAGTGACGTGTATATCACCGCAACCGTAAGGTTGCGTATACTATTCAAATTGACTGTTATACAGCGCCGCATACGCTCCGCCCTTTGCGAGTAGGGCGTCGTGCGTGCCTTGTTCGATGATGTTGCCGTTCTCCATGAAGAGTATCATGTCGGCGTCGCGGATGGTGGAAAGCCTGTGCGCTATGACAAACGAGGTGCGGTTTTGCATTAGGGCTTCCATTGCCTTGCAGATTTCCGCTTCCGTGCGCGTGTCAACGCTCGACGTCGCTTCGTCCAAGATGAGTACGGGCGGATTGGCAAGGAAGACTCTGGCAATTGTCAGTAGCTGACGTTGCCCTACGGAGATGTTGGAGCAATCGTTGTTGAGGACGGTGTCGTAGCCTAAGGGCATGGTGCGGATGAAGTAGTCAACTTTTGCCATTTTGGCGGCTTGGACGATTTCTTCCATGGTGGCGTTATCCTTGCCGTAGGCGATGTTTTGGGCGATGGTGCCTTCAAACAACCAGGTGTCTTGCAGAACCATGCCGAAGTTATTTCTGAGCGTATAGCGCGTCAAATCGGTGGTGGGAATGCCGTCCAAGGTGATTCTGCCCGAGTTGACCTCGTAGAAGCGCATCAAGAGGTTGATGAGCGTTGTTTTGCCGGCACCCGTCGCGCCGACTATGGCTATTTTTTGACCCTTTTCCGCACGGAAACTTATGTTGCTCATCAGTAGTTTTTGCGGAGTGTAGCCGAACGCCACGTTCTCAAAAGCTATTACGCCTTGCGCCCTGTCGAGGGGAACGGGGGAGGCGGTATCTTTGACTTCCTCTTCTTCATCGATAAACGCAAACGTGCGCTCCGCGGAAGCGAGAGCCGATTGCAAAGAGTTAATCATGAACGAGGCTTCCGTAAGAGGTTCCGAGCACATGCCCATGTATTGGAAGTAGGCTTGCACCGCGCCGAAAGTCATGGCGCCCTCAATCATCCATTTGCAACCGAGCAGGAGTATGACGCCCTGCGCTACCCGTGACAGCAAACGAATGACGGGGTTAATGCAGTTAGTCAAAAAGTCCGTCTTTTCGTTTGCCTTGGCAACGGACTCAATCGCGCCGTTTAGGATACCGATACTGTTAGTTTGGTTATTGTAAGCCTTGATTACGTTTCTTCCGGTGAAGTGTTCTTCCGTGAGTCCGGTGAGTACGGCAAGCTTTTCCTGTCTGTCGGAAGAGAGGTAGAGATTCTTTTTTGCCACAATCTTGGTAAGCACCGAGCTTATAACGGTAAAGCCCAAGAATATCAGCGTGAGGATGGGGCTGAAGTAGAACATGAACGCGAAAGAACCGATTATCGTGCCGATGGAAACGATGAGCCTGAGTAAGCCCGTTTGGAGGGTTTCGGAGATTTTGTCGAGGTCCGCCGTTACCGCCGAGAGGATTTCGCCCGGCTTGTTTGCGTCAAAGAATTTAAGCGGTAACTTATGGAGTTTCGCGCTTATTTGCTTGCGCAGAGTGAGTATCAACGTTTCCGCCACGCTTGCCATCAGCACCGATTGGAAGTAGTTGAATACGGAAATGAAGGCGTACATCACGGTAATGGCGGTGAGTTCTTTGCCGAGCGGTTCCCACCGAATGCTGAAGGGCGTGCCGCTTGCGACGGATTCTTTGATAACGCTTAGCAATGCGTCCATGACGCGCGCGCTGTAATAGGGCGTGTATATGTTGAGTACGGTGGAAACGATGACGGATATGACAACGATAATCAGCCGTATTTTTTGGTTTGAGAGCTGTCCGAACAGCCGTTTAGCCGTTTTCCAAGCATTTTTCGGAGCATCTTTCATTGTAGAAATATCGTTAGCCATTGGACGCCTCCTTTGTCTGAGAATCGTAAATTTCCTTATAAACGGAGCAGTTTTCGAGCAAATACTCGTGCGTGCCTATGCCCACCGGCGCGCCTTCGTTGAGCACGATGATTTGGTCGGCGTGGCGTATGGAACTGACGCGCTGAGCGATGATGACCAAAGCCTTGTCGCTTTTTTCGCGAGCCAAAGCCTTGCGAAGAGCGGCGTCCGTCTTGAAGTCGAGGGCGGAGAAACTATCGTCAAAAATGAACAATTGAGGGTCTTTGACGATGGCGCGTGCGATGGAAAGACGTTGCTTTTGTCCGCCGGAGAAGTTGGTTCCGCCTTGCGCCACAAACGATTCCAAACCGTCCGGCAAAGCGCGTACGAAATCGCCCGCCTGGGCAATGTCGAGGGCGGCGTAGAGCTCCTCATCCGTTGCGGACTTGTTGCCGTAGCGCAGGTTGTCGGCAATGGTCCCCGAGAACAGCCAGGCGCGTTGCTGTACGTACGACACGTTGTCGCGGAGCTCGCGTTGCGGAATGTCGCGGATGTCCTCGCCGTTAAGCTTGATTGCGCCGTCCGTCACCTCGTTGAAGCGTAACATCAACGAAGCCACCGTCGATTTGCCACTGCCGGTACCGCCGATAATTGCCGTCGTCGTGCCCTTTTTGCAGGTAAAACTCAGGTTTTTGAGGGTGTATTCCTCGGAATCGGCGTAGCGGAAGGAAACGTTTTCAAAGGCGAGCACGTCGTTTTGTTTGTTTAGAGGCACGTTTTCGGACGTTTTGTCGCGGATTTCCGGCACAAAAGACAGTACCGCTTGCACGCGGTCGGCGCATTCGAGTGCGCGCGGCAAAGTAAGTATAACCATCTGCGCCATCATGACGAAGAACAACGCAAGCAAGGCGTATTCGATAACCGAAGTGATGTCGCCGAGTTGGAACGCGCCCTCCGCAACTTGCGCGCCGCTCAGCCAATATACGATGACGACAAACGCGTTGACCGCAAAGTACGAGAGCCCGTCGAGAGAAGCAAACATCAGATTTGCCTTGACCGAGGTAACCTTGTAGTCGTTGAAAGCGGCGTTGAGCCTGTCGCGCTCGTATATCTCTTTATTGAACGCGCGTATGACCCGTACGCCCGTAATGTTTTCAAGGAGAACCGTACTCATCCTGTCCAAGAGCTTTTGCAGTTTTCTAAACAGCGGCGAGGCGCCTTTGAGAATGAACAGCGCGACCAAAACAACGAAGAACAGTACACCCAAAAGTACAAATCCGAGTACCCAATCTATGCTAAACGAGAGTACGATAGATACAACAAAGATGACCGGCACCGGGAATATCATTTGGAATATATTGACTACCGCCACTTGTATGTTGGATATGTCCGAAATCATGCGCGTAGTCATCGAGGCAGTGCCGAACGATTGGAAGTCATATACCGATAAATCCAAAGATTTCGTGTACAGAGCCTCCCTCATATCCGCGCCGACGCGCGCGGCAAGACGAGCGCAAGTGTATCCGCCCACAATTGCTCCGACGCCTGCCATTACCGCAACGGCGAGCATCTTCAAACAGATAATAAGCAAAGAGTCGAAACTTGCCGTAGCCGAAGAACCCGAATTGAGCATTTGCCCGGCAAAAGTAGGCACGAGCAACGCGCCCACCATTTCGAGCGTCATCAGGAATACGGTGGCTACCGCAAGCTTCCAATGCGGTTTGATGAACCGCAATACAGTCTTCATAAAACACCTCCGATTTATTGACAAAATCGTACATGTTCGCTATTATAAACTGTATAGTAGCTATACAGTCAAGGAAATATATATATGTTCGGAAAAAATTTATTTACGGTATCCGAGTTTGCCAAAATCTCCGGCGTGAGCCGTCAAACGCTCATATATTATGACAAAATCGGCTTGTTTTCTCCTATAGAAGTTGCCGAGAACGGATATAGGATGTATTCCCACACGCAGATAGGCATCATAAGTATAATATGTATACTGTCCGACCTCGGGGTAAGGCTCGAAGAGATAAAGAGGATTGTAAAGAACGTTTCGCCGGAAACGACGGAAAGGATTCTCCGCGCGCAGGCGGAAGCGGTGCGCAAGAAGATAGAACGGTTGACTCTTTTGGAAGAGATGATAGACGTGCGTTTGGAGCAAACCGACGTCGGCAACGAGGCGATAGTCAAGCGCTTGGGATTCGACATAAAGGAATTTACCGAGGAAGTACCGCTGTTTATCGGCGACAAGGCGGAGTACTCGAAGCGAGAGATACCGGACGAAGCGATGGTGGCGTTCTTTGATAAATGCGAAGCAAGCGAGATGCCTCTTGTTTTTGCGCTCGGCTACATCAAGTCTCGCGAGGACGTTTTGCGCGGTAGGGAGGATATCGTATCGGCTATGTGTTTCAGGCTTAAAAGCGACAAATTCGCCAACGGCAGTATGCCGAAGGGCATGTACGCGGTGGGATACGCGCTCGGGGATTACGGCGAAACGGACTATATATATTCCGAGCTCGATAAGTTTTTGAAGGCGAACGGATTGGCGCTTGTAGGCGACGTGTATGAAGAATATTTGCACGACGAATTCACCCAAAACGACCCGAAAAATTACGTGATGCAGATATCGGCGCCCGTAAAGCGCGCATAGATATATATTGACGAAAAGCGGCATATATTGTATACTTAGAGTACTATGATTAAGAAACAGGATAAGGACGGCAAATGGTATCGTATGGACAACTCGGCGGATATGTATCCGATGAGCACTACCCAAACGACAATGAGCATTTTCCGCCTATCGGCAGAGCTTGACAGTTACGTCGACGGGGAGAACCTCCAAACGGCGATAGCTCGTATTTTACCGCGATTCCCGACGTTCGCGGTAATTCTGCGTAAAGGCATATTCAGATATTATTTCGACCAAAACGACTCCGAACCCGTTGCTGTGCACGACGACGGCATTTTGATGCGTAAAATAGACGGCTACGGCAATAACCGCTACCTGTTCCGCGTGATGTACTACAAAAAGCGTATCTCCGTGGACTTTTTCCACGGCTTGTGTGACGCGACGGGAGCAATGGAATTTCTCAAATCACTCGTCTACGCCTATTTGGATGAGTGCGGTTTGCCTCTTCCCGACCACGGCGACATCAAAGTTGCCGGCGAAGAAGTCAAGCCCGAAGAGCTCGAAGACAGCATTTCCAAGTACTACACTCACTACGATTTGTTCGGCGGCGTTGTGGAAAAAATGGCGGGTAAGGACGCTTTCGGCATAAAGGCTCGTCGCTTCAAGGGTCTCGGTTACGGACTTATTCAGGGCTACGCGGATACGGACGCACTCCTTGCCGCCGCGCGCGCCAACGACTGCACGCTTACGGTGTTTATTACCGCAATTGCCTTGTTTTCGGTATACAAACTCTATGTTAGGGGTGACCAAAGCAAAGATTTAGTGGCGATGATACCCATAAATCTACGCAAGATTTTCCCGTCGGAATCGCTACTCAACTTCACCACGATGACCAAGGTTGCCGTCAATCCGGCGTTCACCAAGCCCGACCTAAGCGAGTACATCAAGGTTTGCAAAGCTCAGCTCAAACAGGGGCTCGGCAACAAGGACGAGCTCAAAGAGAAACTGTCGTTTTCCGCGTTCATGTCGGACAAGTGGTACATGCGTTACATGCCCGTTGCCTTCAAAGAATTCTTCACCAAGATAGGCAAAGCCCTCGTTCGCAACACCAAGCAAACGCTCATCATATCCAATTACGGCACCGTCAAACTCCCCGAAGGCATGGAAAAATACGTGCGGCGTTTTGCTTTCAACGTCAACATCAGCAAAAAAGTCCCCGTCAATATCGGCGTTGTCAGCTACAACGGCACCACCTGCATTTCCTTCACTCGCATGCTCGTCAATACCGACCTCGAGCGCGAGTTTTTCACCACCCTCACGGGGTTGGGGCTGGATATTGAAATCACCGGCAACCTACGAGAAAAAAGATAGTGCGCTCTTCGGCTTCGATTGGCTGAATATACATCGCTAACGCGACGGCGATATGCACGTCCCGATGGGACGCGGTGATATACACGCCACTTCGTGGCGCGGTAAAGGATACTTTGATAGAATAGTGAGAAGAGGGGCTTGGGGACAAGAGCTGTCCCACAACCATATATCGTTACGTTCTTATATTAGATATACAGCATACCAAGCCTACAAAACTTTTACTATCTTTCGTCGACAAAAATCGCGAAAACGTGAGAATTTGCACTTGCAAAAATCGTGAAAACGTGATAAACTGTAAGTACAAAAATCGTGAAAACGTGATTAGGAGTTGATATGAAGCGTAAAATCACCGATAAATTGATAGAATGGAAGGAGTCTTCCCGTGGGCAAACGGCACTTTTGATTGACGGCGCGAGGCGTGTGGGCAAAAGCTACGTTGCCGAGGATTTTGCCCAAAACCACTATAAATCGTATATTTTAGTTGATTTTAACCGAGTCGGCGACGATGTCAAAAATCTTTTTGAGGCATATCTCAATGATTTAGACACGTTTTTTATGTATCTCGGCACGTATTTCAACACAAAGCTTTATCCGCGCGAGTCGTTGATAATCTTTGACGAGGTGCAGATGTTTCCGCGTGCGCGCGCGGCGATCAAGTATCTCGTTGAAGACGGCAGGTTCGATTATATCGAAACGGGCTCCCTCGTGTCCGTCAAAAAGAACGTCAAGGGAATCGTTATTCCCTCCGAAGAACGCCACATCAAAATGCATCCGATGGATTTTGAAGAGTTTTTGTGGGCGGTCGGCAACGACGCCCTCATGGACGTCATACGTGCGAATTATCGCGACGGAAAGCCCATGGGGCAGGCTCTTCATCGCAAAGCCATGGATTACTTCCGCCAATACATGATTGTCGGAGGAATGCCGCAGGCTGTCGAAAAATACGTCGTCACCAAGGACTTTGCGCAAGTTGACGCCGTCAAACGCGACATCTTGACTTTGTATAGGAACGACATAGTCAAGCATGCCGAAGGATATGAAATCAAAGCGCAGAGTATTTTTGACGAAATCCCCTCGCGACTACAAACGCACGAGAAGAAGTTTAAGTTTTCTTCCCTCGGCAAGAACGCGCGTTTCCGAGAATACGAAGACGCCTTATTTTGGCTTGACGACGCCATGATAATCAACAACTGTTACAATTCCACCGAGCCGAATATCGGCTTGAAGCTCAACATGGACAGAACAACCCTCAAATGCTACATGACAGACACCGGACTACTTATAAGCCATGCGTTTGACGAAAAGGGCATAGTCGAAGAAGAATTGTACAAGAAATTGCTTTTTGACAAGTTGGAAGTCAACAAAGGCATGCTCATAGAAAACATCGTCGCGCAAATGCTTGTCGCGTCCGGGCATAAGCTGTATTTTTACTCCAATTCGTCGAGGACAGACGCTTCTTCAAGAATGGAAATAGACTTTTTGATAGCAAAAAGCAAACTGACCAACCGACACAACATATCCCCCATAGAAGTAAAATCGGGCAAAAATTACACTCTCAATTCCCTCGAGAAGTTCTGCTCAAAATATACCGAACAAACAGCAACCCCCTACGTTATACATGCGTCCGACTACAAAGAGGAAACAGTAGAAGGAGGGAGGAGCGGTGTTGTTGTTCGTTATTTACCACTATACATGACGCCATTATTGTAAATATAAGTACGCGCCCAAACTTAGGCGATATACACGCCCGGTGGGCGCGGTAAAGGATAATTTAATAGAATAGTGTGGTGTTTGGTTAGTGTGAAGTGTG
>CAVIFU010000060.1:0-7947 GCA_963642145.1 Ruminococcus bicirculans (ex Wegman et al. 2014) | reverse complement strand
AAGCCATTAAACGCACTCACTATCTAAGCGAAGACATCCCGGGTTACGAAACAGACTCGGAAGACACAATAGATTCGGATTTTACCAACTCCGATAAGGAATAATGTTTACCCCAAGACATTTTTTAGCATTGCAGACAGCTTTTAGAGTTTTTAAGGCTCATGAAAATGACGAATAACACAAAAAGCCGAGAGTTTTTGCTCTCGGTTTTTCGCTCGCTTCGGGGGCGATTTTTAGTTGTTGTGAATAAGATTTTCTCTCCGACGTTGCGACTTCTATACTTTTCAAAGTAACGCATGTCGTTACACGAAAGAAGCGCGTATTGAGTGACTACTCTAATTTCTTGGATATTGCATAGGTTATATAGGTGAGAGCTTGGACAAAGTCGGCAATTGCTCTGTTTAAGCCGTAGGCGGAGCACTCGCCGTCGATTAGTTTAGTTAACGTTGTCGCGTTTACTTCTATACCGAACGAGTACATGATTTCCTTGACGCTCATCGTGCCGAAATCGGGTTCTATATCGAGGTTGTCAAAGTAATCGTATACGGTATGGCAGTCGGATAACTCTATGTCGCCGTCATCATTATGCCGTATAGAGATAGCGATGCCGTCGTGGCTGTCCGGCAAAAAGTATGAGGGAGCAATGATGACCACGTCTTCCATGGGTTCGCGCACGGAGGCAAATCCCGACAATGCTTCCTTGATAGATTCCGATGTAATTTTCATATTGTTCTCCTTATTCGTCGTATGTATCCAAAAAGCTATGTTTCGAGCCGTCCTTTTTGTAGGCTATGACGGTATCGAGGCAAACGTTCTCCACGCTACGGAAAATGCACTTTTCGACATCCGGATTCTTGAGTTTGAGTGCCTGAATAAGCTCTTTTATCTCTTGACGCTTAGAATGATTTTCGCCGTTGTTGCAGGTGGTGCAGGTATCGGTAAACTTACAGGCGCACTGTATAAAGTGTAGGTCGTTGGCGTCGCGCCAAGCCTTAATATCCTTTTCGCGTATGAGGTACATAGGGCGTATGAGTTCCATACCTTCGAAGTTGGTGCTATGCAGTTTGGGCATCATGGTTTGTATTTGCGCGCCGTACAGCATACCCATGAGGATTGTTTCTATTACGTCATCGTAGTGGTGTCCGAGGGCTATTTTGTTGCAACCGCTTTCGCGCGCGAAGCTATACAGGTAGCCTCTGCGCATTCTGGCGCATAGGTAGCAGGGAGACTTATCCACGTTGTAGACGGATTCGAAAATATCTGACTCGAATATGCTTATCGGCACGTTCAAACGTCGAGCGTTTTCTTCTATGACGGAGCGATTGTCTCGGTTGTACCCGGGGTCCATTACGATGTACTTGACGTTGAAATCGATGTCGGAATACTTGTTGTACTGTTGAAAGAGCTTAGCCATTAGCATGGAGTCCTTTCCGCCGGAAATACAGCATGCCACGGTGTCGCCGTTGTTTATCAATTTGTAGTCCTTGATTGCGCGCACAAATCGGCTGAGAAGACTAGTGCGGAAGGTCGTTTCCAAACTGCGTTCCGCCTTTTTGCAAAAATCGGCGTCGATACCTTTGCGGAATTCCTCTCTCAACCATTCAGTATAACCGCCTTTCAGACTGTATGCGGAGTAGCCCTTCCTATCGAGGACGTCTGCCACGTCCAAACTTTGCTCTCCGCGCGCGCAGTAGATTATGATTTTTCTTCCGTCGTTTCGAGGCGGATCTAATATAAGATCGGCTGCGTTTACGCCAACCGCGTCCGGTATCGCGCCGTAAGAGCGGTCATGCTCGGAACGTATATCATACAAGACGTAGCTTCCTTTTTCGAGTGCGTTAAGTTGTTCCAAGGTGATTTCCATTATTTTTCGCCCGAAGGCGCCTCCGTATCGGATTGTATGAGGTCGTTGACTACTTCGGACGCAAGAATCAATCCGGCAACCGACGGTACGTACGCGAGCGAACCGGGCGTATCGCGCCGCGAACCGACGGGTTTTTCTTCTCCCGCGCATACGGGGCGCACCGGTTTCTGTTTGGAATAGACCACTTTGACTCCCTCGATACTTCTTTTGCGGCACTCCGCACGCATGACGCGTGCCAGCGGACAAACGGATGTTTCGGAGATATCGGCAACTTCAAACATTTTGGGATCAGTCTTGTTGCCGGCGCCCATGGCAGATATAACGGGAACTCCCGCTTTTTTTGCATTCGTGATGATGGCGAGTTTGCCTGCAACCGTATCGATGGCGTCCACGACGTAATCGTAATCGGACAGATTGAATAGATTTTCCGTTTCCGGCAGATAGAACGTGCGGTAACCTTTGACTTTGCATTCGGGATTGATTGCAAGCACGCGATCGCATATGACATCCGTTTTGTACTTACCTATGGTATCTGTGGTGGCGATGATTTGCCTGTTTATGTTGGTGAGCGAAACGACATCGTTGTCCACAACGTCGATGTTGCCGACTCCCGAGCGCGCCAAAGCCTCTACGACATAACCACCCACGCCGCCGACTCCGAACACGATGACGCGAGCCTTGCTAAGCCTTTGCATGGCGTCCGCGCCGAGCAATAATTCGGTTCTCGAAAATCTGTTTACCATATTGCCTCCTCAACGATTATACTACAACTTGACGGCGTTGACAATTTCCGACGCGCAATATATAATTAAATAGTAAATTCCGTTGGAATTTCGGGAGGAGATTATATGATCGTCGACGCGCTTATCCTTTATTTATTGCAGATTGGCTTTACTCTCGGCAGTATTATCCTGTTCGGACTGCTGATGAACTTCTTGAACGTGAGGTTTTACCGCAACTTCGGCAGGTTAACTCGACCTGTTTGCTATTTGACGGGATTTATCGGCACGCCGATACACGAGCTTGCCCACGCCGGTATGTGCCTGCTGTTCGGACATAAAATCGTCGAACTCGTGCTGTTCCGCCCGGACCCGGAGACCGGCACTCTCGGTTACGTCCGCCATACGTACAAACGCACCGATTTGTATCAGAATGTAGGCAACTTTTTCATAGGATATGCCCCGATTTTCGTCGGTTTTGCGATATTGTGCACCGTTTTCTACTTCCTTCTTCCGAATCTTTTTGCGCAATGCGTACTTACCGCCAAGGAAATCGCCGTCGCGGGCGTCGGCATCAAAGCAATAGGTGCGACGTTCGGGAAGCTCCTCGTATATCTGTTTACCACCGCCTTAACCGACCCGTTCTGGTGGCTGTTTATCGCCGTGGGAAGCTTTGTCGCGCTGCATATGACTTTGAGCGGCACCGATATAAAAGGCTCGATTTTCGGAGGCATACTCGTTCTTTTGCTTGTCGCCGTAGTTGACGCCGTACTTATGCTCATCAGTATGCCCGCGCTCCTCGAACTAACCCGATACACGTTTGTTTTTGCTTCGTTGGTAATAAGTTTCGGAACGATATTTTTGGCAAGCGCCCTCACTCTCGTGATAATATCCTTCCCGATAAAGAAAATTTTTAGGTTGTAAAACGCCGCCGATCGGGGATCACTTAAACTACAAACGATTGGCAAAGCGCGCTTCCTCGGAGCGCAAGCCGAGCGCCGACTCTAAGAAGTACACGCTTTATGAAAAAAGGCTGTTGATGTTCAACAACCTTTTTAATCTAAACCGAGTCTTGTTATGCTCTTATGCGCAGGTCACGCTCGACAATTGATAGGTAATGTCATTTTCCACTATCTTAACGGGAATTTTTGTGGAAGTAGTTCCTTGTGAGCCTTCGCCGGATACGTCCAAACCGCCGTTACCGCTTACCGCGTAGGTTACGTAGACCGGGGTGCCTACGGGCGCTTCGCTACGTTGGAATCTAAGGGTAACACACTTGACGGATTCGACATAATTAACGTTGCCGTTGCCGTCTGTCGTGCGCACACAAGAGGTAGTTTGGTTATCCGAATTCAGCTGTTGGGTACCCCTATAATAGACATCTGTAGCTTGCGTCGCAACTGCGATGCTGTAAATGCTACCGTTGAGAGGATCTGAAACCTTGTATGTTGCAGAGTAGCTGCCGGAATCTATCGTGTAGCAACGGACGGTCGTATAAACCAATTCGTTCTCGACAAAACTTGAGGATTTTTCCTTGATTTTTTTCTCGCTGCCACCGTTCACGGAATAGTAGTAACGTTTGCCGTCATAGCGCGATTTAATGACGGTATCCGTGCCGTCGCGGTGGATTTCCTTGTAACTTGCAAGAGATGTGAATCCGTTAAGCAAACTTTCGGAATGCATCATGACATTGCCGTCTAAGTCCCTTACTTCTATTGTAACGCGAGTGCCGCCTGCCGAAGTCGAGGTTATCGTATATTTATCTCCGGTGGCGTTCAGAGTGCATTCGCCTTTGGGCAAACGCTCCGTTGTCATGGTCATGGTACCGGCTTTTGTGTTGCCGGCATAGACTTCATATACCAAAATTTCCTTAGCCGTCCAGCTTCTGCCGGGGAGATCCGTATCGCCGCTGCACGCGGTAGTCGCGAAAACGACCGTCAATGCCAACGCGAGTACAAGTATTACAATGGTTAATTTACGCATAACAACCTTCCGTAATTATTAGTCAGTAGATATGATACCATAGTATCGCGGATTAGTCAACGTTGCGCGCGCAAATTAAAGGATAGCCGTCTTCGTTTAGGTGAACAGCCCGTAATTCCACGTTAACATGCGTTGAAAGAGTACGGCAAATTTCACAAAAAGTTCAGTTCGGTATTATTCAGAATTCATAATAGCCCGTTACAATATAGGCAACATAAGGATACAGAAAGAGATATTTTCTCCGCTTGCCTGACCTTATGAATCCATAAATTTCTCAATCCCTCCTCCACAAAAAAACAAAAAAAGAAGACCGGCAAGCGGGTCTTCTTGCTTTGTAAACGGGATTTTAGAGAACGAGCTTCTTGTTGAGTTCGCGGATACGTTCTATATTTACCTTGACCACTTCTCTGTCATAAGTAAGCAAGCCGTTAATTTCGTCCTCTACGTCGCTGACTTGCGTATATACCGTCGCGCTCAATCCGCGAGGGATAAGCGGCAATATCTCACGCTCGAACAATGCGTGATAGGCGTTATCGAACGATTCCAACGTGTCGAATTTTTTATACCCGAAGCTGTGCGTTTTGTTGTATACGTGACCGGGAACGCCTACGGAGTATCCGCCGAATTCCGACAAGATAATCACTCTTCCGTGCTTATCGCGCTTGGGAATGCGCACCGGACGGAAGTATATGTGCAGACTTTTGAAGTCGCCGCCGCCTTGATCGTGCCAGCCGCTGGCGTGGTCTATCGGACGAGAAGTATCGAGCGTTTTGATAAATTCTACCGCTTTGAGGGCGTCAAACTGCCCCCAAGATTCGTTGAACGGCACCCATACCGCGAGAGAAACGACATTGTATAATGTCTTAACGGTACGTTCGGCGTCTACATAGTACTCGTCGCGCCCGGCTTTGTCTTCTCTCCCGAACAACGAATAACGATGGTCGTTCACCGGAAGTTGCAGAAATCCGCGCACGCCGTTGAGAGGAGTGTTCGCCCCCATACCGCCGGAAATCATATCCTGCCAAACAAGCATGCCCAGCCTATCGCAGTGATAGTACCAACGCAACGGCTCGATTTTGATGTGCTTGCGCAGCATGTTGAAGCCCATCTCTTTGCAGATTTGTACGTCGTAAATCATGGCTTCATCCGAGGGCGGTGTGTATAATCCGTCGCTCCAATAACCTTGGTCGAGCAATCCGTTGTGGAAGTAGGGCTTGTTGTTGAGCATCATACGCGGTATGCCGTTTGCGTCCTTGCCTACCGAGAACTTGCGCATGCCGAAGTAAGAACCGACTTCATCGTCGCCGTAGGTAACTTTGAGGTCGTATAGGAAGGGATTTTCGGGGCTCCAAAGCTTGGCGTTAGCAATTTTCAGATTGCATTCGCCGTTTACGAGGTCTGCTTCCGCAACAACGTTGTCCCCGTCGTAAGCAACGGCTTTGCCGTTTGCGGCGCCTGCGGATTCTACCTTTACGTTCAACGTGCCTTCATCTATGTTCGGTGTGAGCGTCAGCACGGAAATGTAAGTTTCGGGGACCGATTCAAGCCAAACGGTTTGCCAAATACCGGATTGAGGAGTATAGAATATCCCTCCGCGTTTGAGCTTTTGCTTGCCGCGCGATTGCGGCATGGTGTCGCTCGGATCGGTTACCGTCAGAGTAAGCTCGTTTGTTCCGTCTTTGAGAGCGGAAGTAATATCCACGCTAAAAGGGAAGTATCCGCCCAAATGATGTTTTACTTTAATTCCGTTTAGGTAAACGGTCGCGGCGTAGTCTATGGCGTCAAAGTTGATTAGCACTCTGCCCTTATTGAATCCTTGCGGCAAATCAAACGTGCGACGGTAATACAGGACGTCGGTTGGCATAACTATGCGTTCGACTCCGCTCAGAATACATTCCGGGGAAAACGGCACGGTTATTTTGCCTTGATAGTCCGCAAGAGGGACGTTTTTATCTTGAATGGCATAATCCCATTGACCGTTGAGGCAGATGTATGAATCGCGCGTCATTTGCGGACGAGGATACTCACTCAACGGGCAATCGGTATTGATATTCTTGCCGAACCTTGTTACGAGTCTGTCGAAATCTTGTTTTGACATATTCCTTCTCCAAAAGTTTTATGTTTGCTTATATAAATATGATACCAAACGTAAGCAAATTTTGCAACAGCAAATTCGCCATAGGCTGTTCTGAGCCTTAGAAACGTCATTGCCGATCGGACGGGTCTTCGGGTTTTTCTTGCGGCGGCGCGGTCATCGCGGAAGAATCCGATTCGGTGCGTTTTTTCTTGTATTCTTCGTACTTTTTGGATACATACTCACTGATAATGACAGCGATGAATACGAGAGCAAAGCCGAATCCCGTTTGCAACGTAACCTTTTCGTGATAGAAAATTACGGAGAAAATCACGCCGAAAACGGCTTCGAGACTCATGATGAGCGCAACGCCGGAGGCGGGAATGTATTTTGATCCGACCGTCATTGACAACAACGTGAAGCCTGTGCCCAAAACGGCGAGATACGCCAGTTTCCAACCGGCGGATGCATCTATGGAAACGGGCTGTTTAAGTTCTGCGGAAAGCCACAATATAAGCATTACCAGTCCGCAAGTAAAGACCTCAGACACCGTGAAAGTCATGCTGTCTTCACCTTTGAGGAAGATAGCCATGCAGACTATTTGGAGCGCATAAAAGATGCCGCCTATGAGCGTCATACCGTCGCCGAGGAAAGAAAACGTAGCGGTTTCGCCACCCGTGAAAGATATCAGCCCTATTCCGGCAAGTCCGAGCGCACCGGCTACGACATTGATCCAAGTCGGTTTGCCTCTGCGGAAAGCCCACATCATAAACGGCACAAGCACACAATATACGGCGGTCAAAAATGCGTTTTTTGCGGGAGTGGTATGGTTCAATCCTATTGTTTGCGTAGCGTAAGCTATGGCAAGGACAACACCCGTTACGGCGCCCTTCCATATGGCGCTCCAAGAAAACTTTCGCCGAGCAATCAGGCAAACGATGAGCAAGAAGGCACCGCCACCCATGAACCGCACCATAAGAACAAAAAATACGGGAAGTGTGGAAATGGCATCTTTGAGCACGACAAACGTACTGCCCCAAATAACGGCGCTCAAAAACATCATCACTCTTGCGATTACGGATTTACCCTTGTTTGATTCCATATAACCATTATATCACCGATAATTTTTTTTGCAACACAAATAGTTGCTCTCGACAAAAATAGAGCTCTCGGATAAGCCGTAAAATATGTCGCCACAACAAAATCGGTCCGTTTCAAGTGCCCCGACATAAACGAACATACCTTGGTTTTTTATATGATTTTACATACAGGCATATATTCCGCTCGTTACGTTTCGACGGTGGCTT
>CAVIFU010000059.1:0-7997 GCA_963642145.1 Ruminococcus bicirculans (ex Wegman et al. 2014) | reverse complement strand
TGACTTCTCTGTATTTACAGCAAAGATTAAGTATTCGGGCGGTCTCGGCACGGAGGATGCTCCCTATCTTATCTCTACCGCCGAAGATTTTGCCGGTATTAACGCGGAAGAGCAAAGTTCGAATAAATACTACAAACAAACCGCCGATATCGTTGCAACTACAGAAGTTTCAAAATTTGCAGGAACTTATGATGGTGGCGGATACGAGCTCACAAACAATTGGAAGTCAAGCAAGAATGTAGCACAACTATTCGGAAATTTAGCCGGTGACAGTACGTTCAAGAACATTAATGTTACGATGACCGATCACGCAGTCGTTTTACTGTGGCAGATATGGGAGAGCTCACCGCATAATGCCAATTTTGATACCATTACCTTTAACGGGGACGGCACAACGGTTGAAACGAGTATAGGTAACTTAGGCTTAGTAGTGTTAAATCCTATTTGGACGCTGGAAGGTCGCGAATACGTATATAATTTCAAAAACATTACAAACAATGTAAATATCCAGAATGCCGGTAATTGTACCGGCGTGTTTATCGGTTCCGGTCCTTGCTTTTACGCTGAAACAACATTAAATTTTGTAAACTGTGTAAACAACGGCAATATCACCGGTACAACGTACGTAGGGTACTTATACGGGAATCCTTCATATCTTACAGCAGATAAGGAAGGACGTCTCGCCGTCACCTCCGACATGATTACCGTCACCGATTGCAAAAATACCGGCATCATGCATGCGACCAAAACAGATGGTTTGGCGGCGTTCGCGCTTAAATTAGACGAATTGAATAACACCTATCAAAAGTCTGTCGGAGGTAGTTATATCAGTGGTCCCGGAGCTTTGGATAGTGTAGAGATTTCCGTACATCAAGAGGGCACGACTTTCTCGCTCGCAGAAGCTCCCGAAGACTACACTTACGAGTTGGCATTCAGCGTTGCAAGTAGTTACCATACGAGAAATGGCGAAGCGTGGAAAAATAGCGATTTGCCGTACGTAAAAGAAAAAGATTACGGTGGTGTGTGGTATGTTACAAACGGCATGAAGTATTTTTGCAAATTGTCCATCGACAACGAAGCCGCGACAGCGCCCGGCGCCATAAAAGCTCTTGATAAAAGAACAGCGGCATCCGAAGATTGGGGCATTGACGTTGCAAGTTTAACCTTTGAAAATAATTATGCTCTTGTAATCAAAGATGGAACAACTTATCTCATTCTTGATATTGGAGAGCGTTATTATGTGAATAGCTCCGTAAGCCTTATGGTTTACGCGTACAAAGACGGCGTGCTCGCAGGCGTTAAAACCGTCAAATAGTTTCCAATCAATTTTATGTGGCGGCGGTTCGTAGGACCGCCGCTTATTTTATGTCGTTTGGGATAATTATAGATTTCTATTGCATAATATTGACGGACGTAGTATAATACTAATGTAGACGCTTACCGTGCGATGCGGAACCCCGACAATCAAAAAGGGCTTACGCGTCCGACTCATAATGTCAAGCCCCCCGAGGCAACTCGACGCAAGGGGAAGACAAAAGGGAGTGGTAGTTCGCCCACCCTGCACTTATGCGGGTTTGTCAATCCGCGGTAGGCGCCTGCTGTATTTGGGATTAAGTTAGGAGAGTCGTTCGTACGGGCGGCTCATTTCTTAATACAAATTTAATAATCGTAGTATAAAATGTAATGTATAAACAACGGGAGGTGTGCATTATGCGTTTATTACTTGTCGAAGACGAAAGAGCGTTGTCGTACGCTCTCGTCAATATGTTCCGCAAAGAGCACTATGAAGTAGAGGCTGTCTACAACGGCGCCGACGGCTTGGAGTACGGCAGGACCGGCGCGTACGATCTTATCATTCTTGACGTCCTTATGCCCAAAATGAACGGATTCGAGGTGCTCAAAGCCCTGCGTAAAGAAAAGGTGGAAACGCCCGTATTATTACTTACCGCGCTTGCGGACGAGAAGAACAAAGTCAGCGGACTCGATTTCGGCGCGGACGATTATTTGGCTAAGCCGTTCAGCATGGCGGAGCTTATGGCTCGCGTCAGAGCGCTTACAAGGCGCGGTCAGGGGAAGTTACAGATAGATAATTGCTTGGAGTACGGCAATGTCACTTTGGATCTTTCGGCGTCGGCGATACGCACTGCCGACAAAGAGGTTCAGCTGTCAGCCAAGGAGCTCGGCATACTCAAATATTTGTTCGAGCGTAGCAACTTCGTATCCGAAAAGGAAGATATGATCATGCGCGTATGGGGGCTCGATAACGATTTCAGCTCCAATAACTTAGAGGTCTATCTTTCGTTTATCCGCAAGAAGCTTGCGCATATCGGCGCGGACTTCACGATAGAAGCGGTGCGCGGAGTAGGATACAGACTCAAAATGAATAAGGATGAGCAATAAAGAGAAGCGCGTCCGCAAGCCGTTGCTGTTCGGGCGCAACCAAAAATTAAAGATTTACAAAGATCCGCTTACGGAGTTGCGCGTCAAGTTCATACTTGCCTGCCATCACATCACGGCGGTGCTGTTGCTCATAATGTTTATCTTTTTGTGGAGTATCTCTTACCGCACCACTATGAGCAAGATAAATACGGCTTTGCGTTATGTTACCGCAGTCGGCGCAAACAAAGAGTATAGTAGGGGGAATGCCTTCCGTCAAGATTCCGCCACCGAGGAATTCAGAGCGGCTACCGTCGGATGCGCGGTGTTCTCCGTCGGACGTGACGGCGCCGTAGATTATTACAGGCTGTACGCCGATTTTCCCTTCCTCAACGATTACGACGACGTCGAAGAAATCGTCAACAAAACCATCGAAACCGTAAACAAAGACAGCGACTCCTTCAAGCTTAACGGCAGAAGGTACCGCGTATACGACACGGAAGACCAAGGAATACATTACTACGCTTTCTATGATTACAGCTCCGAGTACGTCATGTTGCGCAACAGCGCGATATGGTACGGCGTTGCTTACGTATGCTCTTTGGTCGCAGTAATTTTGCTTGCCTATCTGCTTTCGGAGAAGGCGTTCGAACCCATCAAAGCCAATATCGAGAAGGAGCGCACTCTCACCGCCAACGCTTCGCATGAGCTCAAAACTCCGCTTACCATAATATCTGCGAACCTCAGCGTTATACAGTCGGAGCCCGACTCCACCGTTGCCGATAACGCCAAATGGCTCGATTCCATCGAGGATCAGGTCAAACGCATGAACGTGCTGATTATGGACATGTTGGAGCTTTCACGACTCGAACAGGCGGAAACGCCGGTGTTTACCGACGTCGATTTGAGCGAAACGGTATCCGGCGGCGTGCTTTCGACCGACGCGTTGTGCTTTGAAAAGAATATCGTTATGGAAGACGCCATCGAGGACGGCATTACCGTCAGCGGAGATAAATCGATGCTCGAAAGACTTGTGCTTATTTTGCTCGATAACGCCGTCAAGTACACGCCGAACGGCGGTCATATAAGCGTGGAACTCAAAGAGTTATCCAAGAACCAAGTGCGACTATCCGTAGTCAACAGCGGCAGCGGCATGAAGGAAGAGGATAGGGCGCACGTTTTCGACAGATTCTACAAGGGAGATACGGCAAGAACGCAAGCTACGAATTCTTCGAGTTTCGGACTCGGGCTTAGCATTGCCAAGGCTATATGCGATAAGCACGGCGCAGAGATACGTTGCGCCGGGGAAGAGGGCAAGTATACCGAGTTTGACGTATTTTTCAACGCATACAAGGTAAAGGAGAACGTCAAATGAAAGCCGTAGTGCAAAGAGTATCGGAGGCGGAATTGTCCGTAGACGGCAAACAAATATCCGCAATAGGCAAGGGGCTTGTGATTTACTTCGGCGTAGATTCGGGAGATACGGCAGAACAAGCCGTCAAATACGCGCGTAAGGTATCCAAAATGCGCATTTTCGAGGACGAAAACGGCAAAATGAATTATTCCGTGCTCGATATGGGCTATGAATGCTTAGTCGTTTCGCAATTCACGCTATGCGCCGATTGCTCGCACGGCAACCGCCCGGACTTCACCGGAGCCGAATCCCCCGAGAAAGCGCACGAGCTCTATGAACTGTTCGGAAGCACTCTCCGAGCCGAAGGCGTACCCGTCTCTTACGGCGTATTCGGCGCCGATATGCGCATATCTCAGGTTAACGTCGGACCGGTAACGATAATTTTGCAAATATAATATTCAGTCGTATCCTTTTTGAACTTTTGCGCAAGCTAAGAGTAAACAATTAGGAGGCTAAATATGAAAAACTGTAATTGTATCGTTAAGACAGGCGAAAAACCCGGCAAAGGCGACTATTCTTGCACCAATTGCCACACTACCGTCACTTTGGGTGAAGGCGATAAGTGCCCTCCCTGCCCCAAGTGCAGTAACGATAGATTTAGCAAAATATAGGAGCGTCAGCTCCTATATTTTTTATACGCAAGCGATGTATATCACCGCGACACGAAGTGGCGTGTATATTTGGTTGGTAGGTTTAAGAGGATACTATAAACTAATAGATAACTCTCCGGGTTGACTTTTGTATAAAGCACCGCTATAATAAATATCGGAAAGGGTGTATAGGAGTTATATGCATAGAAAATCGCTTTTAATTGCCGTCTTGCTCGTTATCGCTTGCGTGGCGATGGTTTTATGTTCCTGCACGGCGGAGGGTAAATACAAAGTAACCTATTCCGTAGACGGTCAAGTCTATTCTACGGCAACCGTCAATAGGGGCGGAAGACTCGTTCTTCCCGAGGCTCCCAAAAAATCCGGTTATCGCTTCGAGGGCTGGTATTTGGATGACGGCGTATGGACGCAACCGTTCAACGAAAAGACATCCGTTATTGCCGACATTACCGTATACGCGCATTGGTTGGAGATAATCAACCCCGAACCGCAAAGCTACGTTATTACGTTCGATTCCACGGGCGGTAGCGCCGTCAAATCGATAAGGGTAAGGTCGGGAGTCGAATTCACTTTACCGACTAATCCCGAGCGCGCCGACTATACGTTTGAAGGCTGGTACACGGATACTTCATACCAAACGACGTTTACGCAAGATACGGTCGTTACGCGTGACATGACCGTTTACGCCAAATGGACGCTCAAAAATTCCGATACATATTTTAACGTTAAGGACGGCATACTGACGAGTCTTACCGAGGACGGCAAAAAGTCCAAAGAGCTTTCGTTACCGCTGCAAATCAACGGCGTAGACATCGTAGGCATAGGGGATGAACTGTTCAAGGACGATACCGTCCTTACGAGCGTGACTTTCCCCAAAGGATCCAAGTATAAGAGTATAGGCGCGCGCGCGTTCGAGAATTGCACGTCGCTTACAACAGTCAAGTTTTCCAATTCCGTGACCGAAATCGGCGCGGGAGCGTTTTCGGGGTGCAAAGCCCTTGTTTCCGCCCAACTTCCGACGGAACTCAAACGTATAGAGGAAGATCTATTCAGCGGATGCTCCGCACTTACGACGGCTGTTGCGCCGGGCGCGGAGTATATAGGCGCGAGAGCGTTTGCCGATTGCACCAAGCTTGTTGCTTTCTCCGTGTCGGAATCCGTTACCGAGATAGGGGAAAAGGCGTTTTACCGTTGCATCGGCATGACGTCGCTTGCCTTGCGCGCAAACGGTGAAAACGGCGTTCGCAAGATAGGCGCGTTCGCGTTCTACTACTGCCAATCGCTCAAATCGATAGTTATACCGAATACCGTCACGGAACTCGGAGAATCCGCTTTCTACATGTGTAACGGCGCTACCGATCTGACGGTAGGCGCGGGCATCACGTCCATACCTCAAAACGCGTTCGGATATATGAGCGCGCTGACAAGCGTGACGTTCGGCAGTGATATTACCGCCGTCGGCGAAAAAGCTTTCGCCTTCTGCAAAGCGCTCAAAACGTTATCTTTACCCGATAGCGTTACCACGCTCGGCGTAGGCTTTGCGATGAACTGCACCGGCTTGGAAAAGATAACCGTTCCCGCGAGCGTTACGATTATCCCCGAGTCCGCTTTCGAGAACTGCATTAAGCTTGCTTCGATAACTCTTCCGCAAGGACTGACGGAGATCGGCGCAAGAGCCTTCAAATCATGCGTTAAACTCAAATCCGACGGGCTTAGTCTTCCGAATACGGTTTGCAAGATAGGCAACTCCGCTTTCCGCGATTGTTCCGTGCTTACCGCGTTTACGATGCCGAGCGCGCTCAACGCCGTATCCGAAGGTACTTTCTACGATTGCAAAATGCTGAGCGAGATAGATTTCGGCGAATCCGCCGTCACCGAGATAGGCAAATCGGCGTTTTACGGATGCCAAGAGCTAACGTCGCTGACGTTGCCGGATAGCGTAAATACCGTTGCCGCAAGCGCCTTTTACGGGTGCAACGGGCTTACGGAGGTCACATTCGGATCGGCTCTTGCCACCGTCGGCGACGAGGCTTTTGCCTATTGTTCAAGCCTTACGAACGTAACGTTTTCGGTAAACACGAGTACTTTGAGCGGAACCTCATTCAAAGGCGACAGCGCCTTGCGCGCGATAACCGTGCCCGAAGGAAATCCGTATTTCAAATCCGTGGACGGAGTGCTGTTCGGCGCGGGCGGAGCGACTCTTGCGTTGTACCCTTCATCCAAAACCGCTACGACTTACGCCGTCCCCACAGGCGTGGTAACGATAAACGATGGCGTTTTTGTCGGCAATACAACGTTGACGTCGGTAATTTTACCCGATACGCTGGAATCGATAGGGGCAAACGCATTCAAAAACTGCACCGCGCTCACGTCAATAAATTATCCTTCTTCGCTTAGGAGCATAGGAGAATCGGCTTTTGCCGGATGCACCGCGCTGACTACGGCGGAACTCAATGTCGGACTCAGAACTCTCGGCGCCTACGCTTTCGAGGGCGATACGAGCTTGACTTCTGCCCGCCTTCCCGCCACTCTCGTTTCCGTAGGCAGTACTGTTTTCGGCGAAATAGGAGGCGCGTTTGTCATCGATTCCGACATGCCCCTCGACAATAACGGCAACGAAAGAGAATTGCCGTTCGGTTGGCATAAATTGTGGGCAAATTCCGGCAAAAAGTATACTTACACGATCAATCGCAACAAACCCGTTACGGGCACCGAGTACGACTACGTCGCGCGCGACAACCAAGCCGTGCTTGTAGGCTACCACGGCAAGGATACGGAAGTCACCGTGCCGTCAGAGATAGACGGCAACACGGTAGTAGGGCTTTTCGGCACGTTTGACGGCAACACGAGTATAACTTCCGTCACCATACCCGATTCCGTATCGGTCATCGCGGACACCACTTTGCGCGGTTGCACCGCTCTCACAACGCTCGTCACGCCGTTTATAGGCGCATACAGAGGCGCGGTAGGCGCGTTCGGACTCATAGGCTATATGTTTACCTATTCGGATGCCGCCGTCACCGGATGGGTCAAACAACCGGCGCAAGGGGGATCGAACTATTATTACGTCAATGTCCCGTCATCCCTTGCAAGCGTTACCGTCACGGATACGGAGAGTATAGCGTACGGAGCTTTTGCGAGCATACACAGTATAAGGAACATCACCCTTTGCAACGGGCTCAAAACGATAGGCGGTCGCGCATTCAACGACGTATCCGTTCTGACCATAACCATACCCGAAAGCGTCGAATATGTCGGCGAATACGCCTTTACGAGGAGCTATCTCGATTATTACGATAAGTCCGAAACCGTAGAGCCCACCTTGACAGTAAAAGTTGCCTTCACCCGAGACAACATCCCTGTCGGATTCCTGAATAACGAGTGCTTTGTTCTGTCCGAGGATAAGACTTCCTACGGAACCGTAGGCGTAAGAATAGAATTTAGGCAGTAGTGAGATATACATCGCCTGCGGCGACGGAGATATACGCGCTAACGCGCGGTGATATACACAACCTAACGGTTGCGGTGATATACATCGCCTACGGCGACGGTAAAGGATGACTTAATAGAATAGTGTGAAGAGTTGAGTTATTATCTAT
>CAVIFU010000058.1:0-8039 GCA_963642145.1 Ruminococcus bicirculans (ex Wegman et al. 2014) | reverse complement strand
CCGCGTCCCATCGGGACGTGCATATCACCGTCGCGTTAGCGATGTATATCATTCTCAGTGGTGGGGACCGCTTGAACAAAAGTAAATCGGCTCCGTAAAGTCTTACAGAGCCGAAAAAGTATATATTAGGTATTTCTAATTAAATTATCCTTTACCGCGTCCCAACGGGCGGTCGCTCTATGACTTAACTGATTGCGGATTCAGACCCGAGGTGTTATCATGCACCCACGAGCCGATGAAGTCGGCGACTTCTTTGATGAGGGGACTCGCAAATTGCGAATACGGGACCACAAGAGCTATGGTTCGGTATGCCGGAGGCTCGAGTTCCATAACTTTGACGTTGGGATTGACGGGCATGTTTTTGAGCACGAGATCGGGCTCCATGCAGATACCCAAACCCTTCTCGACCATAGCGACCATGGCGTAGTCGTCAGCAGTGGTGAACCGTTTGTTGGGCTTGACGCCGTTATCGGCAAACACCTTGCGGAAGTCTTGGTCGGTAGTTTCGGACGTGCTGATTACGTCTTCCTTGCCAAACGCCTTGATGGGACAACGCTCGTAGCTTGCAAGTTTGTGCCATGAGGGTACCAAAGCAAATATCTCGTCCCTGTATAGCGGTATGCACTTGCCTTCTATGGGGCAAGAGAGCGACACAAAGCCCATGTCTATGGCACCGAGCTTCATATTTTCCATAATCTCGCCGTAACCGCCGTCAACGATGGATAATTCGACGTCCGGACGGATTTTGGCATACTCGTTGATTATGGACGGCAACCAGTTGATTGTGGTTGAGCTGAACGTGCCTATGCGTACGCGTTTGGCGGCGTTGCCGCCCATGGAGGAGACTATCTCTCTGAGTCTGTACTCGCCTTCTACCAGCTTACGCATGACGGGAAGCAACCTTTTGCCTTCCGCGGTAAGCGATATTCCCGCCTTGTTGCGCGTCATCAGGCTAAATCCCAAATCCTTCTCCAACGTGGCTATAAGGTGCGTCACGCCCGATTGCGTGGTATTTAATTTTTGTCCCGCCTTGGTTATCGAACCGCAGTCAACCGCGGCCACAAATGCTTGATACTGTTTGAAACTCATAGCTATCCTTTACATTACATTTTGTCATATATACAATACAAGAAAGCACTCAAAAAATCAAGTGTTTTGCGTATCATATACACGACAAAATGTTCCTTATCTTAACAATCCGTTGATTTTATTTCTTTTTTGCGGCAGCAAGCTCGTTATATTCGGCTTCCGACATGATGGTTGCGGTGGGCGCCCACTTCGCTACGGAAGCTATGCCCGCTTTGCAAGAATCTTTGCTCGCGTAACCCTCTTCGGATATGCACAGCAAGTTGCCGTTGTTGGCGTAAATGCGGTAGCGGAATTTGCCTTGTTTGTCGTTATATACCTCTGCTTTAGGGAAAGTAAGCTTTTCCATGGGCTTTTTGAGGGTAAGGTCCTCTACTTTGTCAACGACTATCGGCGCGAATTTTTGCACGGAGCCTATGCCTGCTTTACAGCTTTTGAGGTCGGCGTATGCGCCTTCGCAAACGGCAATGGTTTCTCTGTTGGGCGCTTTGAGGCGGAAGTTGAAATTGCCTTTGTCGGTCTGCGAATAATAGAAAATGCCTTTGAGTTCGGTTGCCATATCAGTTCTCCTTGGTGAATAGATTTTTGTATAACTCATTATACTTGTAATTTTGTGATGTGCCGTTCGCGCTCCACTTGCGAAGTATCGTTTCGTAAGAGTCGTTGACGGGGTCTGCCTTCTCCGCGCCGCCGGTGTACATCCCCCAGGAAGAGCCTTTCGGCGCGTATACTTTGTATGTCCAGAACGCGTAACTTATGCCGGCTGTTTCGTAAGCGTTTACGGCGTACTCCCAAGCTTCGCGCTGTCCGAACAACGTAAACTCGCCTATGAACGTCGGTACGCCTTTGTGCAAAGCGTAGGAGGAAATTTTGTTCCTCGTAAACTCTATCTGTTTCTCCGCGCTGTCGATGTTCTCGTCGCCCCAGTTATAGTTGTGGTAGGAGTACACGACGTTTTCCCAGCCGTATGTGCGCGTTGAGGGCATGTTATACGATTCCCAAACGCCCTCCATTATCACGATACGACTGTCGTCGTTTGCGCGTATTGCTTTGTAGATGACGTCGAACGCGTCCCACTGCAAGCTGTCGGTATGTCCCTGTTCTCCGGAAGGCTCGTTGAGGATATCAAAGCCCGCGATCACGCCGTTACCCTTGTAATGCTCGGCAATGGTTCCCCAAAGCTTTGCGGTTTTTGCGATGTTCTCTTCGGTAAAGAGCGCTATCTCCGACGTATCTCCGGAGTGGTCCTTGCCGTTTTGAGAGCCGTAACCGCCGTGCAAATCGAGTATGAGGTAGATTTCGCGCGCGGCGCACTCGTTGACGAACGCGTCAAGCTCCGAAAACTCCGTCAAATTGCCGTTCTCGTCCTCGATGTCAAAGTAGCCGAACGGCAAGCGTATGAGGTTAAGTCCGGCGTTTTTGACGTTGTCGAAGTCCTCTTTCGACCACCACGCCTCCCTATACGCCTTCAAAAGTTCGCGCGCGCCGTCCGCGCCGAAACGCTCGACAAGTTTTGCTCTGAGGCTGAGCTCGTCCTGCCTTTCGAGTCCGGACATATCTGTCGGGCACATCCAACTCTCTTGTATGAAGAGTCCGCCGACGTTTACGCCTCTCAGAATGACGGTGTTGCCGTCTGCGTCTTTCAACGCAGATCCGTCCACATGCAAAGTCATGTCTTTGACTTTGGCGTCTACTTTGTCCGTACGCGCACTGCTTACGGCAAGCGTTACCGCAAGGGAGACGACCGCCGCCGCCATCAGGACGACTACGAATATATTTAGCCTCTTATTGCTTTTTGCAGTTTTGTTTCCCATGCGACGATGTCCCGTTCCACATATTTTTCGGGTATGGCAAGAGCTATCCTCTTCGCCTTGGCGCCCCGGTCGAGGGCGGATTTGAGTCTAAGTAACAAGCCTAAATGCGATATGCCTTTGACTACCTTGTGCAAGAGTTCCGGCAAGGTAAGTTTGACTTCTCCGCCTACGGCTGCGACTTCCAAGTCCTTTTCGCCGATAACGCCCGAGCCGAACAGAAAATCGATGTCTTCCGACGGCGATTTAAGCAAAAATCTTTTGAGCACGTCGGCGGCGCAATGTTCGGCACCGATGCGTTTGAAGTACTCTACTTCGTACATCCAGAGCGTTCCGCGACATACCGAACCCGTCTTTTTGACGACGTTGGCAAGAATATCCGCCGCGCGCAAGCTCATCTCTATACCCGAGCCGAGCATGGGAATGGTCTCGAAAGCGCAATCGCCTATCGCAACGTAACCTTTGCGGCACATGCGCGTCTCCGGATACCTGACGGAAACATCGTACACGCCTCCGCCCCTCACGACCTTGTCGCCGATAACGGGATTTGCGGCTTTCAACCTATCCAAAGCGTTGTTGAGCGTGACCGCGTCAAGCTCCCCTATTCTGCCTATGAGCACGTTGACAAGCCCCGAAGGATCGGTAATGCACCACGCTATGCCCGGCTCCCCGAGATGCTTCATGTATACGGGATTGGTGTGCGCGGGCTCCGGTGCGTCCGCATTGCGTTCGTGGAAGGCTCTGTAAGCTCTGAACACTTCGTCTTTTGCGTACCCCGAGGTATTTCTGAACGGCGAATTCATGCCGGAATCGTCCACTACGAGGTCGGCGCGGTACTCTTCACCGCCGACGACTACGCCCTTGACTTCGTCGCCTTCCGTTATGAGTTTTTCTACCTTGGCGGAGAACTTGAACTTGGCGTACGGTTCCGCACGCGCTATCAGTAAATCGGCAAGTTTGCGCCTTTCCATGGAAAAATCGAGTTTTTCCGCAGGCAAATTGATTTCGGTGAAAGTCTTTTCCGACGGCGGTACAAAGCACCAATTGCCCTTCCTGAACCAAAACGGCTCTTTGGGTAATTCTATGCCGAGATCGGCAAACACCTTGGGGTTGACGTCGTCATGCCAATCGTACGAGACTTTGCCCCTCGGAGACTCCTCAAAAACCGTAACGTCGTTGCCGAGTTTGCCGAGCCTCTCCGCGCAGTAAGTTCCGCCCACGCCGGCTCCGATAACGATAATCTTTTTATTCATAGACGCCTCCATCTGTTTATCTAAATTTTAACACACGTGCGCGAAAATGTAAATAAGTATTTGTTGACACCTAATTTTATGGACACTATCAATATATTGCTATTCTAAAATTTCCCAATAGCCCGTACGGGTATTGCCCACGCGGGCAATGAGTCCTTTTTCTTTCAATCCGTCAAGCGCGCGCTGAACCGTTTTGACGGTTTTGGAAATTTCGATTGCAATTTCTTCTCGCGTCAAATCGGGTTGCAACTTCAAAAGTTTATAAACCGCTTTTTCCGTTTTGGACAAAACATCGGAGACAAATGTCAAGAATAAATGTCCCTTATTTTTGTCCCTTTTCGTTGTTAGTAAATTCTTAATAATTAAGGGGTGCGGTTATGATGGACATCACCCTCAAAATAAGGTATACTTTAACGTAGCCTATCGGAGGACGTATGCAACTTAGTCAAAACTTGGATAAAGCCACTCTTGCAAAACTCAAAGCGCTGTACCTAAGCGCGTTTCCGCGTTCCGAGCGCAAGCCTTTCGGGTTAATGCAAAAAAATCCGCTTGTGGATATTCTCGCAATAACGGAAGACGGCGATTTTTGCGGACTGTTCATCGTTGCACGCGGCAAGTGTGCATATCTCCTCGACTATTTTGCCGTTTCCGAAGACTATCGCGGCAAAGGCATAGGCTCATCGGCTCTCGAATTACTCTCCGAGCACTACGACGGCAAACGTATCGTAATCGAAATAGAAGATCCGAGCGTGCCCTCCGACAACGCCGACCAACGCGCACGGCGCAAAGCGTTCTACCTGCGCAACGGCTTCGACGTATCGGCGGACAAAGTAAACCTATTCGGCGAACAAATGCTGTTGCTTTCATTGAACGGAGAAATCACGTTCGAGGAATATAAATCCGTCTTCACCGATGTTTACGGACATTTGCTGTCCGTCAATGTGAAAAAGTTATAGCCCTAACCAATCCGCACTCACACTGCTCTATTAAATCATCCTTTACCGCGTCCCAACGGGACGTGTATATCACCGTCGCGCAAGCGATGCATATCACCGTATTTTTCGGGTTTCTGTAACTTTGAATAAAAATGCTATGGACTTAGGATTAAAGTCGTTGTATAATTGTTGTGTAATGCGGAGCTTAGGCTCAAAGGAGATTATATGCAACACTATATTATTTGCTATGACGTCGGAACGACCGGCGTTAAGACCTGCCTCTTTTCGGTAGAAAAGACGATCAACCTTGTTTCTGCCGCTATGGCAGGATACGAACTCTACGTCCTCGATAACGGCGGCGCGGAGCAACACCCGGACGAATGGTGGAACGCAATGTGCGTTACCACAAAAAAGGTCTTGGCAGATACCGGCATCGACCCTAAAGCGATAGAAGGCGTGTCGTTTTGCTCGCAAATGCAAGGGCTCGTTTTGGTAGACAAGGACATGCAAGCCGTCCGCCCGGCAATGAGCTATATGGATCAGCGCGCAAAAGAGGAAATCAAAAAAGGCATTGCCCACGGCTTCCAAATCGCCGGCGCAAACGTCTTCAAACTGATCAAATCTTTGTACTATACCGGCGCGGTATCCGCTTCCGTCAAGGACCCCGTTTGGAAATACAAGTGGGTCGAAGCGCATGAGCCCGAAGTATTCGCTCGTGCGCACAAGTGGCTCGACGTCAAAGAATACCTCATCGGCAGAGCTACCGGCAACGCCGTCATGACGGAGGATTCCGCCTTTGCAACGCTCATCTACGACATACGCAAAAAGACTTGGTCGCTGCCTATGTGCAAGATGTTCGGTGTTAATACGGATCACCTCGCAGAGATAAAAAAGTCTACCGATTGCGTAGGTTTGGTTACCCAAAGAGCCTCTGACGAACTCGGACTCGCCGTAGGCACCAAAGTGTTCGGCGGGGGCGGAGACGCTTCTTTGATAGGCGTCGGAGCAGGATCCACGCGCGTAGGCGATACTCACATTTACTCCGGGACTTCGGGTTGGGTCGGCACGGTCGTGGACAAACCCATGGTCGACACCTCCGCGATGATAGCGGCAATAGTCGGCGCCGAATCCGGCAAGTACAATTACTTTGCGGAGATGGAGACGTCCGGCAAATGCCTCGAATGGGTCAAGAACCATTTGGCGTTGGACGAAATCGGTATTTACCTCGAAAAGAAGCACATCACCGAGGACATCGAAAAGAAATATTCTTCGCTGTACGACTACATGACTTACGTCTGTTCAACGACGTCGGCAGGTTGCGGCGGAGTAATTTTCACGCCTTGGCTGCACGGCAATCGTTGTCCGTTTGAGGATCCGCACGCAAAGGGAATGTTCTTCAACATCAGCTTGGAGACGGGCAAAACCGAGCTCATCCGCGCGGTACTCGAAGGCATCTGCTATCACAAGAGATGGATGCTGGAAGCGGAATCTCGCAAGGTACACGTCTCCGACGTCATACGTTTTGTCGGCGGTGGCGCGCTCTCCGAGTTTACATGTCAACTTCTTGCCGACATTACCGGACACACGATCGAAACGGTTAAGGATCCGCAAAACGTCGGCGCGGTGGGCGCATGCGCGGTTGTTGCCGTCGGGCTCAACATCATTGACTCCCTCGACAACTTGAAGGACTTCATCCCGGCTTCCAAGACGTTTGTTCCCAACAAAGAGCTCAAACCTATATACGACAAGAACTTCACCGCTTTCAAAGCGATATACAAAGCTAACAAAAAATTATTCTCGTATCTGAACGATTAGGAGTCTGTATGCAATATCGTATAACTGAAAAATCACCGTTGCTTACGCCCGATGGCGACTTAACCCAAAAGGGTTACGCCACGAGCTACATGCTGACGTACAACCGCCAAAACATCAAGGCAAACAAGGCAAAAATCAAGGAATGGGACTACTATTACGTCGGTAATGACAAGTACGCCATCTGCCTGACGGTAGCCGATATGGGTTATATCGGCGCGCTCTCCGCGTCCTTCCTCGATTTCGAGGCGCCCTCTCAGATTACAAAGAGTTCTGTCATGCTCTTCCCGATGGGCAAGCTCCACATGCCGAACAGCACCGTCAAAGGCGATGTAATCTGCAAGAACCAAGACGTGGAGATGTGCTTTATTTTGGACAACAACGTCCGCCACATCTTCGGCAAGTACCCTAAGTTCGGCAAGAACGGAGAAGAACTTTCTTTCGACTTCACCCTATCGGACACGCCCAAAGAGTGCATGTTTATCGCGACTCCCTTCGATAAGCCCAAACATTTCTACTACAATGCCAAAATCAATTGTCTCACCGCAAAAGGCTCTTTCTCCCTCGGCGAGAGGCACTTTGACCTAAACGACGCCCTCGGCACCCTCGATTGGGGCAGAGGCGTATGGACGTATGACAACACTTGGTATTGGGGCAGTCTGCAAACGGTACTCCCGAACGGCAAGAAATTCGGCTTCAACATCGGCTACGGCTTCGGCAACACTTCCGCCGCAACGGAAAACATGCTTTTCTACGACGGTTGCGCTCACAAGCTTGAAGACGTCAAATTCAATATCCCCGGTGACGGCACTCCCGACGTCCGCTACACCGAGCCTTGGACGTTCACCTCTTCCGACGGTAGGTTAGACCTAACCTTCACTCCGGTAATCGACCGCTACGAACCCGTTGACCTAAAAGTATTCTGTATGATACCGCACCAAGTCTTTGGTAAATTCAGCGGTACTTGCATCTTAGACGACGGCACCGTCGTACATCTCGACAACGTCATGGGATTTGCGGAGAAAGTCCACAACAAGTGGTAAATATTGTGACAAGGATTCTTAAATAGAAAAACCTGATATATACTTTTTTTTCGGCTCTGTAATACTTTACGGAGCCGATTTACTTTTGTTCAAGCGGTC
>CAVIFU010000057.1:0-8394 GCA_963642145.1 Ruminococcus bicirculans (ex Wegman et al. 2014) | reverse complement strand
AAGAGTATCTCGACAGACAAGGTATGAAAGACGATTGGTTTGACGAAATAAAAGATTACGAAAAAGGAGTGCTTGGCAAAAGATGAAAAACATACTTGAAGCACCGTTTGTAAAAGATCTTTGCAAAATTACGAGTAATATGTATCGTCAGGGATGGGACGAGAGAAACGGCGGAAACGTGTCCGTGTTGCTCGATGAAGAACAAGTAAATGAATATCTCGATACGAACAAGGTTTTGCGCGTCATCCCGACCGGATCCGACGCAAAAGAGTTGATCGGCAGATATTTTATCGTGACGGGAACGGGCAAATACTTCAAAAACGTTGAAGGCGATCCCGAAACCAATCTCGGTATAATCCGTATCGGCGCAGACGGCAAATCGGCAGAACTTTTGTGGGGATATAGGGACGGCGGAAAATTCACGAGCGAACTTCCTGCGCACCTTATGACGCACGCAACTCGTTTGAAGATAGATCCCAACCACAGAGTCGTTATGCACACGCACCCAACCTATACGATTTGTATGTCGGCAGTCGTAAAAACCGACGACAGAGTGTTTACGGAAAAATTGTGGCGCAACAATACCGAAGCAATCGTGGTATTCCCGGACGGCGTAGGCGTGTTGCCTTGTATGGTTTGCGGAACGAACGAAATCGGCGAAGCAACGGCAGAGAAGATGAAAAAGTATCGTCTTGTCGTATGGACGAATCATGGCATTTACGGCGTTGGCGAAGACATTGACGAAGCCTTCGGACTTATTGAAACTGTTGAGAAAACGGCACAACTTTACATGCTCACATTGGGACACGTAGTCAACGAAATCGGCGATGACGTATTGCAAGGACTTGTGGATTTGTGGCATCTCACACCGCTTGACGGAATCTTGTGGGAATAAGAACATACCAAACATAATGTTTTTTGCGTCGTATTTCGTGTTACGACAAAATCACAGGCATATTTATCGACGAGTTTTTTATTACATTGTAAAACTTTAATTCCCGAAAAATAGCATAAAAAAGAATACAAGTTGAGGGGTTCAACTTGTATTCCGACTGGTGGAGCTGAGGGGAGTTGAACCCCTGTTCTTACGGGTTACCGAATAGCTTTCTACATACTTAGCGTGTTGTTAATTGTCGCGTCCGTTAGGTCAACAAGCAAACCCCGCTTCTGCCAAGTCCCTGATTCCGTTCGTGGGTCGGGACGCTCCCACGCTCGGTTCCCTGCTAAACCACGCCGGATTGCTACCCGCAGGAAGTAGGTCCGACGGCTACCGCTTAAGCGGCGGCGTACTGAAGATTATTTTCGTCAGTTCTTTTTTAATTTCCGTTTTTACGGTGCCGAGCCACCGATATGCTTACTATCCCTTAACGTCGCAAGTCGAATCCGTAACAACCCCACGTCAAGTAAATATATTATATACCGATTGACGCATATTTACAATTGTTTTCGGCAATTTCAAAAAAGCTTACGTGTCGATGTCGGTCACCGATACTCGGAGTCGTCCAATCCGAGCAGATAATCGGCGGTGACGTCGAAGTACTCCGCAATAGACTTCAAGTATGATATTTTAGGCTCGTTTATGCCGTTCTCCCAATTGGAAATGGCGGCGTCGGTCGTGTTCAATTCTTTTGCGAGCTGCTTCATAGACAAGCCTTTTTCCTGTCTTAATTCGCGTAAACGCTCAGAAAATATCTTCATATTCTTATTATACTAAGAAAAGTTAGCGTAATGCTTGACACTAAGAAAACTTAGTGATATTCTATTGACGATTCGACCTAACCGTATTGACCTCGTATCATTAGGAGGAAGACGAGAGGCACGATGAGAAAGGTTCGGCGATCCGAGCCTTTCGTTATTATATGGCAAATCGTACCATACATGCGTTTAATTCATAAGGTTTAGGGCTAAACGATTTATTTATCTTTTATTGTTTGTAATATTGCGCGCAATGTGTTAAGATAATGCGGATATGGAATTCGATTTTTCGGAAAAACGCGGGCAAAGCGTCATAACGTTCGATGATGTTTCCTACGACTACAAGTCGGGGGATACGGTTACGCGCGGAGTGAGGAATGTGAATCTTGCCGTCAAGGGCGGTAGTTTTACCGTGTTGCTTGGCGCAAACGGCAGTGGCAAGTCAACTCTTGCCAAGCTTACGGACGCGTTTATGCGCCCCGATTCCGGAGTTATAACGGTGTTCGGATGCGATACGCGTAACGATGAAGATTTATACAAGATACGTTCGAGCGTAGGCATGGTATTTCAAAACCCCGACAATCAGACGGTGGCTTCCATTGTAGAAGACGACGTTGCTTTCGGTCCCGAGAACCTCGGCGTTCCGCGTGAAGAGATAGACAAGCGCATAACTTGGGCTCTCGAAAAAGTCGGCATGTCCGAGTACAGACATCGTTCGCCCGTCAAACTTTCCGGCGGACAAAAGCAGAGGATTGCCATAGCTACGGCTCTTGCGATGCTTCCGGCGGTGCTGATATTGGATGAATCGACATCGATGCTTGATCCCAAAGGGCGCAAGGAAGTCTTGGATACCGTCAAAAAGCTCAACAAAGAGCACGGCGTTACCGTGGTGCTCATCACGCATTACATGGACGAAGCGGTGGACGCCGATCAAGTTTTTGTCATGGACGAGGGCACGATAATACGTTCGGGTTCTCCCGAAGAAGTCTTTGCCGACGTGGGCGTTTTGGAAGAAGCGGGACTGGAGCCTCCGCTTGCGGCTAAGGTATCGGCATATCTCAGAGCGCGCGGACTTGACGTGCCGTTTGCGCTTACGGACGAGCAACTTGCGGAGGGCGTATGCAGATTAAAGTAGAAAATCTCGGATACACGTATTCTCCCAAATCCCCGTTCGAGTGCCAAGCCCTCGACGACATTTCTTTTACGATAAATTCCGGCGAAACGGTGGGCATAATCGGTTCCACCGGTAGCGGCAAGTCAACTCTTGCCAAGCACTTTAACGCCCTCATACGCATAGAACGCGGCAAAGTATATGTAGGGGACAGAGACCTTTCCGCACGCAAAATAGACCTCAAAAGTCTGCGCAAGGATGTCGGAATGCTCTTCCAATACCCCGAGTACCAACTTTTTGACGACACCGTATTGAAGGACGTTTCTTTCGGACCCAAGAATTTCGGAGCCAAGAAGGAGGAAGCCGAGGCGGCGGCGAGGGAAGCTTTATCCCTTGTCGGCATGGGCGGCGCGGATATAGAGGCAAAGTCGCCCTTCGAGCTTTCCGGCGGACAAAAGAGGCGAGTGGCGGTAGCCGGAGTAATTGCCTCCAAGCCCAAAGTTTTGGTGCTTGACGAGCCTACCGCGGGATTGGATCCGCGCGGCAAAAGGGAGATTTTGGAGCTTGTGCGGAGTCTTAAAGAGTCATTTGTGGACATCGTCGTCATGATATCGCACAATATGGATGAGATCGCCGAGTTTTGCGACAGAGTAATTGTCCTAAGCCACGGTAAACTCGTTGCCGATTCCACGCCGGAAGAGTTATTTACCTCACCCGATATCCTCGACGGTACCGGGCTTGACCTTCCGCACGTCTACAAAGTAAGAAGCATGCTTAATAAGCGCGGTTGGGATTTGCCTTCCGCGCGCAATGCGACGGAGCTTGCCGAGGCTATCTACGGGAGGGTCAAGAAGTGAAAGATTTTACCCTCGGACAGTACTATCCCGTTGAGTCGTTTACGCATAAACTCGATCCGCGCGTTAAGCTTTTGCTCAGCGTAGCGTTTATAGTTATGTCGTTTTTGGTAAAGAGTCTGTACGGCTACATAGTCGTAGGCGTTTTTGTCATAACCGCAATTTTGGTATCCCGTATTCCGATAATCAAGGTACTAAACAGCATAAAAGGTATAATACTCATTTTGCTGTTCACGGCGGTAATCAATGTGTTTTTCTATAAGGGCGAAACGGTTTTGTGGTCGTGGCGCAAGGTGCAAATCACTCGTGAAGGTTGTTATTTTGCCTTAGCGCTCGTACTTAGGCTGGTGTTGCTCGTATCGGGCACGTCGCTACTTACCTACACCACTACGCCTACCGCAATTACGGACGGTTTGGAGAGTCTGTTCACTCCGCTCAAACTCATCAAAGTTCCCGTCCACGACATAGCCGTCATAATGAGTATCGCGCTCAGATTCATACCCATTTTGATGGAAGAAACGGACAAGATAACCATGGCGCAAAAGGCGCGCGGAGCCGATTTCGACACCGGCGGACTGTTCAAGCGAGCCAAAGCGCTTATTCCCGTACTCATACCGCTTATAGTCTCGGCGTTCAGACGCGCTGACGAGCTTGCGCTTGCGCTTGACGCGAGGTGCTATAACGCTACTCCCGACCGCACGCGTTACAAGGTCTTCAAACTCGGTTGGCGTGACGCCGTGGCTACGCTTTTCACGGCGATATTCATCGTATTGGTAGTGGCGGTCAACAATAATTTTTGGGGGCTATATTGATGAGATACGCTATCGTGGCGGAGTATGACGGCGCCGGTTACAGCGGTTGGCAACGCCAAAAGAACGCGCCTTCCGTTCAAGCTGTCATCGAGGACGCGTTGGAAGTGTTGCTCGGCAAAAAGACCGTCATTATCGGATCCGGCAGGACGGATCGAGGCGTGCACGCGATTGGGCAGGTTGCGCATTTCGATACGGAGTCTGAGCTTACGCCGTTTCGCATGACGTTTGCGCTCAACGCGATTTTACCGCCCGACGTCAAAATAAGAAAAATGTATGCCGTTCCGCAAACATTTCACGCACAACGCTCGGCGAAGAGGAAGACGTACTTATACAGAGCGTACGTATCTCGTTCGGACTCTCCGTTGAAGCGCGGGAGAGCCGTCAAGATAATTCCGCCTCTCGATATATCCGCAATGCGCATAGCCGCAGTACCGCTTGTCGGGGAGCACGATTTCAGAGCGTTTTCATCTACGGGCAGTCCCGTAAACGATTACGTCAGAGAGCTTTACGACGTAAGAATAGAGCAAATCGGCGAAGAAGTCGATTTTTACATAACGGGCAACGGTTTTTTGTATAACATGGTTCGCATAATAGTGGGCACGCTCGTGAGCGTAGGCAAAGGCAAACTTCCCGTTGACGTTACGGAGCGCATGCTTGCTACCGGCAATCGCCGTCTCGGCGGCAAAACTTTCCCGGCGGAAGGGCTGTATTTATATACAGTCGAGTACCCACGCGATGCCGTTACGGAAGACGCGATTAGCTAAGGGCGCAATAAGGATGCGAACGGCGCGTACGCTCCGAGAAGGACAAATAACAAAAAATAGCAAAAATATCAATTTTTGTTTGACTTATTGTCTTATTTATACTATTATATTTAGGCACGTGAGATTTCGGCAAAGAACTAGCCCCTCTGAGTCGAAATTCTAATAGAAAACTGGAGGATTTACCATGAAATCTTATATGGCAAAGCCCGGCGACGTAGAAAAGAAGTGGTACGTTGTAGACGCGGAAGGTATGCCTCTCGGCAGATTGGCGACGCAAGTTGCTATGGTACTTCGCGGCAAGAACAAGCCCACGTTTACTCCCAACGTCGATACCGGCGATTACGTAATAGTAGTTAACTGTGACAAGGTAGTGCTTACCGGCAACAAAGCAGGCAAGAAGTATTACCGTTATCATACCGGTTATGTCGGCGGTCTCAAAGAAGTCCGTTATGACAAACTCCTCGAAACCAAGCCCGAATTCGTAGTAACGCACGCCGTCAAAGGTATGCTTCCCAAGAATTCTCTCGGCAGACAAATGGCGTCCAAGCTCTTTACTTACGCCGGACCGGAGCACAAACATCAAGCCCAAAAGCCCGTTGCGCTCGAACTCGTAACCAAGAGCTACAATAAATAAGAGGTGAACCATGGCTAAGAAAGTTATCAAAAAGAAAACCCAATATTGGGGAACCGGCAGACGTAAAAAAGCCATCGCTCGCGTAAGGATTATCCCGGGCGGAGAAGGCAACATCGTTATCAACAAGCGCAGCATCGATGAGTATTTCGGACTTGAAACGCTTAAATTCATCGTTCGTCAACCCCTCGAGCTTACCGGCAACACGGATAAGTACGACGTAGCAGTCAATGTCAAGGGCGGCGGCACATCGGGACAAGCCGGCGCAATCCGCCACGGCATATCCAGAGCCCTTTGCTTGGCAGACGAGACCACTCGTCCCGCACTCAAAGCGGCAGGATTCCTCACTCGTGATCCGAGGATGAAAGAACGTAAAAAATACGGTCTTCACAAGGCACGTAAAGCTCCGCAATTCTCAAAGAGATAATGCAAACAAAGCTCGCAACTGCGGGCTTTTATTTTTGTCTTCGAGTGGATTTCGAGGTCGATTTTTGCGTCGTGAATCGTAGTGCAAAAGCAAAAAATATCGTATACGCAAAGACGGCACGATAAAACATCGCGCCGCCTTTGCTATGATAAGGGGGAAAATTATGAGCACTTTTAGTGTTTATATTATAACTTATTTAGATATGTTTGTGAATACGTTTCTTTAAACTAAAAAAGTAAATAAAAAGTAAATTTTAATATAAACGGTGCGCGTTCCGAATACCTAAATATGCGGAGGTTTGCGCATGCGCGGTAGACGAAGACTTGTCATTATTTTGTTGCTTTCGCTTGTTTTGGCGGTAATTTCGGCGTTTTCATCCTGTAAGGCAAAGACTGCGCCGAGCGTTTCGGCGGAGTACGCGATAGAGCTTGTCGTGCCCGAGACTTTGGACAAAGTTTACCTTACGGAAGAGGTAAATTTCGTCAATTTTTGCGACGTCGAACTGACGGAAGTTGTTTTCTATTTATACCCGTTATTTGTCGATTACGGCGTTTGCGACGGAGGCGGAATAGTGATGGGAAACGTCACGGACGGAGCGAGCGAACTTGACTACACCGTGGACGGAATATTGCTCAAAGTTTCGCTTGCCCAAGCTCTCAAAAGCGGAGAGCGCGCCACGCTCAGAATGGGTGCGACTCTTATTGCCAAGGCGGATTCGCGGTATGTTCGGAGCGATGACGGCGTACTCACGCTACTGCGTTTTTATCCCACGCTTGCGTGTTTGGGGAAAGGCGGTTTCGAGCTAACGGAGTGTTCCAACATCGGGGACGCGTACAAAGTGCCGTCGGCGGATTACGAGTTGACCGTTAGGGCAGAGAGAGGAATAAGCGTTGTTGCAAGCGGAAAAGAGCAAGTTTGCGAGGACGGAGCCAAACGATACGTTATACGTAACGCCCGAGGCATAGGCGTCGCGTTTACCGAGGGAGGCGAGGTGAAGAGCGCAAGCAACGGTACTTTTACGGTGCGCGCTCTCGGGTACGAAGGGAACGCCGTCGAACTACTCAAAATGTTAGAGGACATCGCAAGTCTTACAGGCGATTATCCGTACGGCGCGTTGAGCGTTGTATTCGGCGGTAGCAAGCGAACGGAGAGTGGTAGCGGAATAATCGTATTACCGCGCAATTCCGCCAATACCGAGGTAGCCTACGGCATGGCTAAGCAATGGTTCGGCGGATACGTCGGTTGTGACGGATACAACGAAGGCTGGGTGTCGGACGCCATATCCGAGCACATTGCAACTTTTGTAGTAGGCGCCGAGGAGTACGGCACGTTGCTCGGCGGCAACAGAAGCGCGCTTGAAAGCTATCGTAGGGCAATGGCGGTACGATACGGCGACGAGGGTTACACGGTACGGATAGACGAATGCGTCACGTATTACGACACGAGGCAAGCGTATGACGTTGTCGCACGCAAGGGCGGTTGCGCGATATACGCCACGCTTGTGGAGCTTATCGGCACAAAGAAGTACGCCGAGTGCGTGCGCGCGTATGTAGAAAGGTACGGCGGCTCAAACGTGAGCGGCGCGGAGCTGATAGCGAGTTTTTCCGAGACGTCCGGCATAGACGTAGGCGGTATTTTTGGGGCATATCTCGGAGGCGAAGTCAAACGGAGCGTATAAAACCCGATGATGTGGCAAAACTACAAGTATCAAAATACGGAGGTATTATATGAACCAAACCAAGCATACGAGCGACTGTTCCGATTCCGCAAAAAACTGCGCGAGCACCAAAGCTACTAAGGACGTCAACAACAAAGCATACGGCGAGCATGACGCAAAAAAACCTATCGGCGATTGCGATTGCCCCAATTGTGATTGTCCGTCCGACGGCAACGGCGGCAAGCAAGACGATAACAAACAAAGACCCGGCAAAAAATACAAATGCAAGAACTGTGGCACCATCCACAATTGCGGCACACCGCCCAAGAGTTGCTGTAAGTGCGATTGCACCGACTTTAAGGAAATTTAATTGTAAATATTAAATAAACTTTTCGGCTCTGTAAGACTTTACGGAGCCGATTTACTCTTGTTCAATCGGTCCC
>CAVIFU010000056.1:0-8483 GCA_963642145.1 Ruminococcus bicirculans (ex Wegman et al. 2014) | reverse complement strand
TGCAATCACGACAAAGCCAACGGTAAATACACCTTTCATTCTTTCTCCTTTCGTTCTCCCTAATTTATGCCTCTCCGCGAGGCATATGATAACGCGCGTACGCGTTATCATATATATGTTACAACGTCACCCCCCCCCCCGTCAATAGTTAATTTGAAATTGTCCACAATATTTATAAATTTTTTCGTAATTATGCGCCTCTTACACCGTTACTACGTAATATGCGCCGACAAAATGCATAAAATATCGTATGACAGAACAGAAAACCAAACATCAATTCATATGCTCGGACGGCAAGTTCCAAGCAACCGGAGTAAAGGAAGTCAAGGAATTCACGGATACGTACATATCCTGTAATTTGGAATCGGGCGGATTATACGTTGAAGGCAGGGGCCTAAACGTCGTCGGACTGGACGTCACAAGCGGTGTGCTCGAAGTAACCGGCACGGTAACTTCCGTTCGCTACGGTAGCGGTAAAGAGAGTTTGCTGAAAAGGTTGTTCCGATGATCAAGGAAGTGTTCCCGGAGTTCGTATACGCAATAACGTATTTCACCGGTGGCGTCGTATTCTACATCATTTACAAACTGAGTAATGCGCTTACATTCCGCTTGAAGCCGGCACTCAGATTACTCCCGGACTTTATCGCAGGACTTACCGGAGGCGGAATATTCCTGCTCATCACGGAATACCTTGCGGAAGGCACCGTACTACCTTACTCTGTGATATGCTATACTATGGGGTTTATTTTGAGCGCCGTAATTTATACGTCTATTAAACATTAGTACGCGGTTCGGCTTCGAATAGCTTTACCCTACGTGATATACATCGCTAGGGCGACAGTGATATACATCGCCTATGGCGACGGTGATATGCACGTCCCGTTTGGACGTGCATATCACCGCAAGCATCGCTTGCATATGTCACATCACAATTTCTACTTGTGATAAAGTGCTTGATGTGGTATATTATCTAACAGAGGTGTTATATGTTAGATTACATCAAAAGTCGCTCGAAACTTTCACTTGCCTGGTTCGCGTTTACATTCGCGTATTCGATAACATTGCTCGCTTCCGGGTTTAACTTCCTCGCGCCCATATCTACGGCGCTCATGGCGGTTACTTCCTTAATCATTTTGTTGCGCGAAATTTTGCGTAAGCCCTTTGAGCCGATGTACTCATTCTCTTACGCTTGGACGCTATTAACCACGCTTATATATCTTTTGGCTTGGGGCGCGGACGATATAGGCAAAAAGATTTGGCGGAACGCGGTTCTGTGTATTTTGCCGATTTTGTCTGTCGTAGGTATTTTGCTTATTAACGGTAACCGTTTAACCGTTAAAGGGCACCTAAAACGCATTATTACCGTTTGTTTGGCTGTGCTGATGGCAGGCGGTTCTGTTATATATCTTTTCTTTATGTCCTTGCGCGCAAAACCTACCGTCGAGAGCCTTCAAGAGGGGCATGACGCCTATTTACAGCGCATTGCTCGCGCCAAAGCAACCGAAGGTTCGCCTAACGTTCTCATCGTGCTTATGGACGATATGGCTTACTCGGATATATCCGCTTACAGCTACCTCGGGGAGGAAAATGCCACAATCAAAACGCCCAACATCGATTCCATCGCGGATAACGGTATCTTTATGGAAAATTTCTACGCTTCGGCGCCCGTATGCACGCCCTCGCGTTTCAGCCTCCTTACCGGCAGATATGCCACTCGCGGTTACATCGACAACGTTATCTTCCCTACCGTCACCGATTCCGACCCCTATTCCATGACGCATTTTGTCAATCCTTACCAATTCCTAAATAACGTGGACGGGATTTTGGGCGATGAAATTACGATTGCGGAAGTTCTCCAAGCCGTCGGCTACGACACTTCATGCATCGGCAAATGGAACCTCGGCGATTACGGCGAATATCTGCCGACCAACCAAGGATTCGATTACTTCTACGGCAGTTACTACGTCAACGACATGACTCCCTACAACTGGGTGCGCGAAGAAAACGGCGTCGCTACCGAGGTTCGCTCGCATAAAGACAACCTCGATCAGTCCGAAAGTACTCGCCTACTGACGGAAGAGGTTATCTCGAATATCAAAAAATCCGCCGCCGCGGATAATCCGTTCTTTATGTTCTACGCCACGCCGTGGCCGCATTACCCCATTTTCTCCGACAAAAACGGCAACGGCAAGGGCGACACGACGGACGATAGCTACATCGCTTGCATCGAAGAATTCGACGATTACCTCGGCAAAATCATCGATACGCTCAAATCCGAAGGCGTCTACGACGACACGATGATTATCTTCACGTCCGACAACGGTCCCGGCAGAGAGGGCGTTACCGGCGCCCTCAGAGGCAGAAAAAACACCACCTTTGACGGCGGTATGAAGGTGCCAATGCTCGTAAGTTATCCTGCCGGCGACGTCAAAACCGGCAGATACAAAATCGAGTCGAGCGCGATGCTTACGGATCTCTTCCCAACCATCCTGTCATATGCCGGCGTTACAGAGCTCCCGAGCGACAGAATCATCGACGGCACCAACCTGCGCGGTCTTTGGAACGGCTCCCAAGCCCCCGACGCGCGCGTGCACGACGCCTTATATTATATGAAAAAGGGCACCGTCCAAGCCGTTCAAGCTCCCGTCACCGTCAACGGCAAAACCTACGACTTCAAGTATTACGAAAAAGTTCGCACGGAAAACTCGGCTTTTATCGACCAAGTTTACAAAAATTATCTGTTCAACCTCGATACGGATCCGGCAGAAGGCTACAACGTTTCCATGACCCACGCGGACGTAGCCAAATCCTTACAAGAAAAACTCGTCGCGTTCCGCAAATCACTCAAAGAAAATCGTAGAGGCAAACGCTGATGCCGCCCGTATCCGTCATGGTCAAACCGGCGTCCGGTAACTGCAACCTCCGTTGCGCTTACTGCTTCTACCGCGACGTCGCCGAATCGCGCGATTGCCCTTCGCGCGGTATGATGAGCGCAGACCTCATGCGCGAACTCCTTGGCAAAATATTCCGCTTCGCCGACGGGCACCCCGTCACCCTCAACTTTCAGGGCGGTGAACCGCTACTCCGAGGCAAAGACTTCTTCCGCGGCGTCATCCGCGATATCGATAGACTCAACGCCATGCACTCGCCCGTCTTTCTCGGAATCCAAACCAACGGCACCCTCATAGACGACGAGTGGTGCAAAATCTTCAAAGACGGCAACTTCCTCGTCGGACTTTCGCTTGACGGCGATAGATCGGCAACCAAAAATCGCGTTTTCCCGAGTGGCGCGGAAGCCTTCGCAAACATCCTCGACGGCGCCGAAAAACTCAAAGAAAACGGCGTAAACTTCAATATTTTGACCGTTCTTACTCGTGACGTCGCCAACCGCATAGAGGATATTTATACCTTTTTCACCCAACGCGGATTCAAAAATCTACAATTTATCCCCTGTCTGAAACCCTTGGACGGACGCGTTACGAACGAGGACGATTACCTCGACGCCGCAAGTTACGCGCATTTTTTGATTGCCGGATTTAACCTCTATCGCAACGATATTCTTAGGGGCAAGTATACCTCAGTTCGCAACTTCGACAACTTCGTGCGCCTTGCACATCGGCTTCCCGCCGAGCAATGCGGTATGAACGGACACTGTACACACCAATTCGCCATAGAGGCGGACGGCTCAACATATCCGTGTGATTTCTACTGCACGGACGAGTGGTTGCTCGGCAATATCCGCGACTGCGAACTAAAAGATTTGGAGCGCACCGAACGCGCCGTGCGATTCATAACCGAAAGCCTCGTCATACCCGAAAAATGCAAAGCGTGCGCGTACTACGCCCTGTGCAGAGGCGGCTGTAAGCGTGAGCGCAAAGACATTGACAAGTGCGACGCCTACAAAGCGTTTTTTCGCTACGCGTTAAACGACTTGAAACGGATTTTTTGATTTCTTTGCAAAATAAATCCCGAAACGGTTACCTTATAACGCGTTTCGGGAGCCTGAATTGAGATTTTTTATTCTAAGATAAGTATGTCGTCCGCGCTCTCGTACGGATTCCACTCCGTTGCGCCCTGCATGTTGGGATCGTTCGTCAGCGCAAACTCGGCAATCCTTCCCACAAGCTCGTCGGAGATGACATAGTCCTTTTGTTCAAACGGGCGCGATGAGTTCCCGAGAGAGCCAAGCGCATACCACAAGTCGCACGCGTGGAAAGACGCTCCGTCCGGCGGTAACAGTCTGTTGAGCGCAAACACGTAGCACGGTATGCCTTTCGCGTGCTGTTTTCGCGCGAAAGCGCGCGCCATATGGTTGAGTACCGGCGGCAGTAAATCGCCTTTGACCGTGCCGTAAATTATCGGTATATCGGTGTCGTAACAATTATCTTTGATGAGATCGCCGTCTATCACGGGCTTAGTGTTGAGTCCCTTGCCGATTTTGTTTTTCGTCCGCCACGCCGTCCAAATCGTCTCTGCCGGCAGTGCCTTGAATTCCTCAAAATCGCGCGCGCCGCTTGCCCTGATTACCTTATTCCAATACCTGTGGCTTGCCTTGGTAACCGGTAGCAGAATCGTGCGCTCGCCTCCGCCGGAGAGCATCACCGCGCGACGGATTTTACCGTGCAAACGGTCGGTAGCGATGAGAGTTTGTATGCTCATGGCGCCCGCGCTCTGCCCCATCAAAGTAATATTTTGGGGATCGCCGCCAAAGCCCGAAATGTTGTGTATCACCCACTCGATTGCCGTGCATTGGTCGTACAACCCGAGGTTTCCGCCGACGTTTACGCCGTCCGCGAAAAATCCGAATACGTTCAGCCTGTAATTGACGCTGACAAAAACAACGCCCCGCTTTGCGTATGCGGTGCCGTCGAAATGTTTTTCGTTTACGCTCCCTCCCGTAAAGCTGCCTCCATGTATAAACACGATGACCGGCGCCTTGCGCGCTTCCTTAGGCGTGTAGACGTTGAGTCGCAGACAGTCCTCGGAATAGCTAAACTTTTGCCCCTCGCGGAACTCTTTGTAGTAGAAACGATGCTCCTCGTTCCAAAACGCGCGCATTTGCGGACAGCACGGTCCCTGCTCCCTCGCGTCGAACTCACCGCCAAACGAGGTAACCTCCACCGGCTTACAAAAACGCTCCGCCGTCGCGTACCTTATGCCCTTGAAAACGTTGGCGCAAGGCGTCCCTACTCCTATAACCCTACCGCACGGCGTAAGCGCGGTAACAACGTTTGTATCCATTAGCCCTCCGTAACGACTTCTTCGACGCCGGCGTCGCCGTCTATGACTATGGCGTCGGCTTCGTATGCCTCTTTGAGCTTTTCCTCTTTGAGAACCTGCAATTCGGCTACCTTACGCTTGGATAAGGGATACCAAACAAGCAAAACTACCGCCATTATGCCGAACAGCACCGCAGGTATAAGCGTTGCCAAATCGTACATTACGGCAAGGTTTTCCGCCGTCTGCACGGCGCCTTTGCTCGTATCGTAATGCATGCTTAGGAGCGCTCCGTTTACCGCGATTGCCGCAATTACTTGTCCGAGTTTACGGAAGAACATAAAGAACGCGTATGCCGTGCCGTCGTCACGTCTACCGGTTTTGACCTCTATATCGTCGATTGCGTCCGTTGCCATGGACCACACTTGCAATACGATAAACGCCATACCGCAACCGGACACAAAGCACAGCACGAGGAATAGTATCATTCTGACGTTGACGTCTACTCCGCGCAACGCGAACATCACGAGGTTGGCAACCGCCGCCACGGCGATGCCTACTCCGCAGATTTCTTTTTTGCCGAACTTACGGACCATTTTGGGAGTAAAGAGCATGAATATTACCATGGGCGCGTAAGTGCACGCCATCGATACCATATTCATCCAGTTTGCGCCGAACAAATCGTCAAAGAGGTACAAATAGAAGCTTTGCGTGAACATTTGACCGGCAAGCAGCAGCATGCTCGCCACGCTTACGGCAACAAACGCGCGGTTAGCGAACAATGTCTTGATAATGGTTTTTGTTTCGCCCTTGGCGCGCCTTTCGGCAGGCTTGGCGATGACTCTTTCTTTGTTGAATTTAAGCGCAAGCATCAGCATGACGAAACACGCAAGCGACAGCACCACGACCCCGATTATTACCGGCACGTATTGCATGTCCGTGAGGATCTTGCCGTTGGCGCCGACCTCGTAGGTTACGCCGTCAACCTCTTTGACCGCGCCCGTCCAACTCGAATCCGCCACTCTGTTTGCATACGCAAACGACGATATCAGTATAACGGGTACGCTGCCTATTCCGGCGCCGATGGAACGGAATACGGAGAGTTTGGTGCGCTCCTTTTCGTCCGTGGTGACGACGGAAGCAAGTCCGCCGTAAGGAATTTGCAACATCGTGTAGCTCATGCCGAACATCACGTAAGTGACGGTTGCGTATATGCACGTGCCGACGTAATTCTCATATCCGGTAAGCCCCGGCCACTTGACGAACATCAGTATCGACGATATCGTCAGCGGAAACGCCGCATATAAGAACCACGGGCGATATCTACCCCACTTCGAAGGCTTGATGGTATCGGCGATCCTTCCCATGATGGGATCGTTAATGGCGTCCCAAATACGCGCGCCGATAAACATTATCATGATAAATAACGGACTCAGCCCGTATATATCTGTATAGAACTTTTGCAAAAGCGACGTGACCAAGCCGAAGACCAAGCAACATGCCGTATCGCCCATGGCGTAGCCGATGTAATCTTTGAGTTTGAGTCCGCTGGTACGTTCTATAAACGACTTTTCCGCGACTGCGTTTCCTTGCTTTTCCATAAAACACTCCTATGCAATCTACAAGTATCTACAAGTATCTACAATAACTATAATATCTAACGCGCCGCTTGTCAATAGCGGAATTTAAGTGCAAGCGATAATTGTATACTATTTCTTTACCGATGTGATTTAACAAAATAGTATGGTATATTGATTTTGAATCCAACACAAAAAACAGGTCTCGGAATCGTCAATTCTCGGGCAATTTTCATTCCAAAAAATGTTCATCCAATATAACTTTAAGGTCTTTGATCTTGGGAAAAACTTAAAATTAAAAATAGAAACAGCAAGTTCGTAATGTAAAGAGTCCGAAGGCGGGCTCTTTATTTGTTCTTAGAAGAATCACCATGCTCACGCATGCTTTGTGCTAGATTTTGTTGTCAAAATATGTTATAATAAAATAAAAATTATCAAAAGGTCTCAAACGAATGAAAAACAAAGAAATTACCGTATTGGATCAGGAAATACATATTAATAAAAACGATTATTTCTCTTTAACCGATATTGCGCGATATAAAAATTCCGAAGCTCCCGCCGACGTCGTTAAAAATTGGTTAAGGCGCAAGGATACGATAGAGTTTATTGGTTTGTGGGAAAAATTGAATAATCGATGAAGAACAAAGCAAAGCGTTTGAATGCGCTGATGAAAAAGGAGCGTATAGATTAAAAAACTTCATAAGATTGTCAGATGGTAAATATGCAACAAGAGAAAGTAAGCCTACTTTCTGGTATCCTATTTTTGTGAGCGAAGACTTAACGGAGTTAAGTCTAAAAGAAATAAATAATGGTACCGCAGTTTATCCTATAACCGATAGCGGTGTCGAAAGAACGTGGAAAACAACCAAAGAAACTTTTTGGGAAAGGTACAAAAATGGCGATATAATCGCAAAAAAAGAGTCTAACAAAATTGTTATCTACGAGAAATTAAGAGAAGATCAAGTTATAAAAACTCATTGGATAGAAAAAAAATATCATGGGTTCCATTTTGGAACTAAAATTTTAGATGATTTATTGGGCGTTAAAACATTTGATTTCCCCAAATCGCTATTTTTGATGAGAGATATATATAAACTTTTTTCATCGAAAGACGCTCTAATACTTGACTTTTTCTCAGGCTCTGCAACTTCTGCTCATGCGATTATGAAACTGAACGCAGAAGATGGTGGTCATAGAACATATATTATGGTACAAATTCCCGCAACTTGTGATAAAACAAGTGAAGCTTATAAGGCCGGCTATAAAACTATTTGTGATATAGGCAAAGAGCGTATTCGCCGTGCGGGCAAAAAAATCAGGGAAGAAAATCCGTCCGGTACTAATCTCGATGTCGGCTTCCGAGTGTTGAAACTCGATTCTTCCAACATGAAAGACGTATATTATCGTTCGTCGGATTATAATCAAGACTTACTTTCAAGTCTTGAAAGCAATATTAAGGAAGATAGAGCTCCGCTTGATCTTCTCTTCCAAGTTATGCTTGAGCTTGGCAAGCCGTTGTCTGCAAAAATCGAAGAAAACGAAATTGCGGGTAAAAAGGTGTTTGTCGTTGATGATAATGACCTTATCGCTTGCTTTGACGAAAACATTACGGAAGACGTTGTAAAAGCCATTGCACAAAAGAAACCTCTCTATGCAGTATTCCGCGATAATTCCTTCTCAAGCGATACC
>CAVIFU010000055.1:0-8687 GCA_963642145.1 Ruminococcus bicirculans (ex Wegman et al. 2014) | reverse complement strand
AGGCGTTAAGCGGATAACACAGTGTGTTGTCCGTAGCCGTAGCCCGAGGCTTAAATAGCCGAGGTGGGGTTGTCAACGTAGTTGACGAGAGGATTGCCGTCTGCGGCTTAGCAAAGGTGGCAGTCGAAGACTGACGGATGAGGTTGGCTATATAATAAATATGCGTATCCTTGCGCGGCAACGCCGCTAGATCCTTCGACAGGCTCAGGATGACCTGCCGGAAAGCCTTCACCTTGGAGAAAGCCTTCACCTGGTAGGGGGTGAGGCGTTAAGCAAACAACACAGTGCGCTGTTTGTAGCCGTAGCCCGAGGCTTAAATAGCCGAGGTGGGGTTGTCAACGTAGTTGACGAGAGGATTGCCGTCTGCGGCTTAGCAAAGGTGGCGCGTAGCGACTGAGGAGGTTGGACGGTCTATATAACCGTAATGTTTATATTAACTTTCCAACCTCATCCACCGCAAAGCGGTCCCCCTTCCCCTACCAGGTGAAGGCTGATATGATTAAAGCCGAGGGCGAAATCGCCCTCGGCTTTGTATTTAGTTTACACTAAATAAGATTAGATTGATTATGCAACGGTGGTTACTTCGATGCTGGTAAGACCAACTTGAACATTACTTGTACTATTTTTATAAAGATGTAATCTTACCTGAGAAGTGGCTTCAAAAGTCGCAGTAAACGCACTATCGCCGCTTAAAGTACCCGTGATAGTTGCTTCTTTCCATTCACCGTCTTTGTAATATTCAATTTTGATTGAAGTAAAAGTCTTATTACTCCATTGCTTCAAATTGAAGGTTGCAGACGATATTTGAGTCGCACCCATATTTACAGTTACATATGAATCATGATTTGCTTCATTTTTGCCTGTTGCAACAACGGGACGATCCATTATAGTGCTTGTTTGCTTACTAGCATAATTGAAGCTGATTTCTGCTCCGTTTGCGTTCAATGTATGGGCAGAATAACTATTATTCCAATCTTCCCAACCTTTGACGGTATTGACAAAATCAAAAGTAAGAGTTTGAACGCCTTCGATTTTTGCTGCAACTTTAACTTCGTAATTTACGGTTTCGGTTGCGGTATTGCAAGTATATTTGGCGGTCAATGTAACAGTTTGTTCGGTTGAAGATTGAGTTACCGTAGCGGTATTTCCGCTGATAGCGATTGCTTCGTTATCGGAAGTCCAAGTAATGGTAACGCCTTCGTATGTAGGAAGGTCAAAACTTGCGCTTACGGATTCGGCAACGTCTACGTTATATTTAGCAACGTAAATCATTTCTTGGTCGCTTGCGTTCGATTTACTAATTAAACCGCTACCAACCGCTTCAACCGTGTTGTTAAAACTTATTTTTGCGGAAACGAGAACGACGTGGGTACCGACTTCTACGCCTAAGGTGTTAAAGTCTTGTAGATTAGTAAACTTGCTGTTGCTGTACGCCATTTTTTCAGCACAAAGTCCGTAAACGTAAAGGGTAGTTATACCATCGGTAATGTAAATGTTACCATAGGTAGTGTTTTCTACTTTTACTACGACGCCTTCGATTTGGTAGAACTTGGTTGCGTCATCTTCTAAAGCAACGAATTGGGCTAAGGTTTTAGCTTCGTATTCTTCTGTAGGTTCTTCAGGATCGGTAGGATCTGTAGGATCGGGATCGGTAGGATCGGGAGTTACGGGCGTATCGGGAGTTTCTCCGCCTTCGGCTGCATAAACTACTTCGATAGCTGTGATTTGGAGTTGCTTTCCTGTAGATGCAATTTTAACATAGGTATATGAACCGCCAAGATTGAAATTGTTTTCTGAAGAAGCGGAAATCACAACATTTTTTACTTCCGTATAATTAGTACCGTCGTTAGAAACATAAACAGTTACCGTTGCTTCTCCATTATCCTTTCCTTTTGCAGTTATAGTAATGCTACTAATCGCTTTATTAAATACTATAACGCCTGACTTGCCAGAGTAAACTCTAACTTGACCTACATAATTAGCTGCAAATTCATCTTTTACCAACTTAAACGTTACAGCACCGTCGGCAATCGAAAGATCTTCACTATTTGTGTTACTTTCGGTAATGTATTCGCTTAAAGTGTACTTTGTTCCTTCAGCAGGGGTATCAGGGGTATCAGGGGTATCCGGAGTATCAGGCGTATCGGGCGTATCCGAAATAGTTGCGAATTTGCAGATGAAGTTGGAAGAACCGATAGTGGTAACTTTTTCACCGGTTATGTAACTAATTTTGCTTGCACTTATAGTGGTGAAGGTCTTATACGTACCGAGATAATAACCCGTACCGTTGACATTCATAACCATAACGCCTGCTTCATCGTTCCAAGTCCAAACGGCAGCGGTGTCTTGGAATACAGGGTAACCGCTTTCGTTAACGGCAATGTACTTGCCATCCTTAATTTGAATGGTGTAACCGCCTTCTACTTTTTTGAGAACTACGACTGCAGCGTCGGTAGCGGTTTCGGACGTAGCTAAGAAGTTACCGTTCATTGCTCCGGTTAAATATAAAGTCTTAGATGCATATCCTTGATATAACTTGTAGTTATATTCGCCTGCCAAGGGAGCGGGGCGTTGGAAAGTGCAGATGAACTGACTTACGCCGATTGTACCGAGTTCATCGCCGGTTATGAAACTTACCTTACTTGCACTTACGGTGTTATAGGTGCTAAAAGTGCCGAGGTAATAATCAACACCTTCGAAAGCGAAAGTCATTACGCCTGCTTCGGAGTTCCAAGTCCAAACGCCGGTTGCGGTAGCGTTTAACAAAACGGTAGTCTTGCTTGCAGAGTTGTTGCCGACTTCTACGAATTTGCCACCGACCTTAATGTAATAACCTTCAACGTCGGTTGCTTTAACCAAAGTGAATTCTGCCGCTTCCATCGGATTTTCGGTGGTAGCAAAGTATCTGTCACTTGTGATTTCGGCGGTTGCGTATAAAGTCTTGTCTAAATTCTTTTGATATAAACCGTAAGCGTAAGTGCCTTCTAAGGGGACTTCGTTCTTAGGAGCAACGGTGATTTCTTTTTCGGCGGTTGCGGTTTCGCCGTTATAGGTAAGGGTTGCTTTTAATACTACGGTTTGAGCAACGTTGGCTTTAGTAACCTTAGCGGTTAAACCATCGATTTCGATACCGGTGCCGGACTTGACTTCCCAAGACGCTTTGAAATCGAGAGCGAAATCTTCTGCAACGGTGGTAGGGAGATTTTCGATAATTTCATCAACGAGTTCTTGAGCGGAAGCGGTTTGTGTACCTACATAAAGTTTGCCTACGAAAGAAGAAGTTGCTTTTTCTTCTTTTTGTGCGCTATAAGTGGTATATGTGCCGGAAGTACCGAGGAAGTATTTGGTTCCGTTAACGTCGCATACGAAGGTTTGGGCGGTTTCGCTCCAAGTCCAAACGACAGCGTCGGCTTGGAATACAACGTTGGTATACGTTCCGTTTGCGATGATTGCTAAGTACTTGCCACTCTTAAGTTGAAGAGTGTAACCGCCTTCTACTTCGGCTACGACGATTGCCGCTGCTTTAGTAATATCTTCGGTGGTTGCATAGTAGTAACCGTTCATTTCGCCGGTTGCATACAAGTTTTTAGCGAGATTCTTTTGATATAATGCGAGTGCTTTATATTCGCCTGCCTTAGGAGCCGTTAAGTAAACGGTCTTCAGAGTGTTCAAAGCGGATACGGAAATATAGAATTTTGCGGTAGCGGTCTTTTCGCCTACGGTTACGGTAGCGGTTAATTCCAACTTGCTTGCTTCCAAAGGAAGTGCAACGGTTAACTTGTTGCCGTTGATGGTAGCGTAGTTTGCATCGGTAGACCAAGCAACTTTTGCGCCGTCGAAGAAGGAAGGAGCGGGAAGGTTGTATTCGCCTGCTTCGATTATAGCAGATTCGACTTCTAAGTTCTTGAGTTCCCATTCGGCTTTGCCTTGGTCGTCAAGATATTTAGCGTGTAAAGTCTTGAAAGCGTAAGCGGTGTAATCGCCACAAGTATATTTTACTTCGACGGTTGCTACTTCTTCAACACCGGGGGTAACGACTAAATTACCTTCGGCAATCGCAAACGTTTTACGAGTACCTAAAAGTCTGTAAGAAACGGTTACATCGTCGGAAGTAGGAAGTTCATAAGTTTTGTTGGTTGCAATAAGCTTAGGAATAGCATTGAAGGCTTCATCTACAGCCGTTATTGCGGTTTTAACTTTTGCCGCCGATTCATACTCGGTTTCGGTACCGCCAATAACGATGTCGTCTGCAGACAAAGGCATGATTTGCGCACCGTTATAGTTACCTAAAATACCTTTTACGGTAACGATATCGCCAACGTTAATTTCTTCGTATTTAGCAACGAAAGCGTTCCAAGTAGCGTCGGTAGATTTGGTTGCGTATGCGCCTTCCATATATTTGGAAACGGCAACGGATACTTTAACGCCGTCTTTTTGGAGGGTGAATAAAGTTGCCGTTTTGCCTTCGGTAGGAGCAGCTTTTGCTTTAGCGGAAACCTTCCAACCGGTTAAGGATACCAAACGAGATTGGTTGTAGTTTGAAGCGGGTGCACCGGACAAAACATCGTTATCGATCGGGTAAACGGTGGTCGATAAATCGATGGTCTTGGTGTCGTCAACGGTCAAAGTACCGCCGGCGTTGGTTTCGTATAAGCCGTTGTAAACGGTGTTGGTGGTGCCGGTTGCTTCTACGTAAACGCCCGGTTTTAACTTAGCGGCGTTTGCGGCGTCACATTTAACTCTGTAAAGATAGTAGCCTGCGTCAAGGTTTTCGTCAACCATATACAAAGATACGTTTGCATAAGACTGAGCCCAAGCAACGCCGATTTCTACTACGTAACCCTTCATGGTGATAGAAACGCCGGTATTGGAATACCAGTAATCTACTTCCTGAAGATGTTCCATCTTTTCGGATACGGTGAAGGTGTAAATGCCTTTAGCCGTAGTTTCGTTATAAGTAAACTCGGCGTTAAGTTTAACTTCGGGGTTAAGTGAAGAAGGTGTAACGAGGCATTTATCGTTGTCGTCGCTAACGCTGATATAGTCGGCGTATGCTTCGTCAACAGACCAAGTGATAGTTGCTTCTCTTCCCTTATAAGTTGTGGTTTGGGGAAGATCGAAACTATCGTAAACGGTGGAACGATTTTGTACGAAATTGAAAGAGTCTACAAAATCGGTTGCGGTAATCGCTTGAAGCCTGATTGTGAATTGTTTTGTAGCGCCACGAAGGTCTACGGTTAAAGTAACCGTTTCGTCTTCTTCGGGGATGGTGACTCTCGCGAGGTATCCGCTTTCGGTCTTTTCGATAACTACGTTTTCGCTATCGGAAGTCCAAGTCGCTCTGTAATCGCCGATTCTGCTTTCCAAAGCAAAATCTTCTTTTACTACCTGTCCTTCGTTTTCAAGGATGTAGGTGTCGAGCGTTTCTTGTTTGGTCAAGCCGGTGCCTTTGTCTAACTGACAAGCGCCGAGCGAAAGACAGATTACCGCAACGAGTGCGAGTAAAATTACGCCAATCTTACGATTCATAGATTTTGTCTCCTATAAAAATTTATTTTTTGGGGGGTCCCTTTTTTTATCCTAATGTAATATCGGAAAGTTTCAAAACGGTTATTTCGTTCGTTTTTTCATCAAACTTGTAACCTTGTACGCTGAACTTTTTACCGGCTGTATAGTTGTTGGTAAAACCGTCTTGTACGTTAACTTTGAAAGTAAATGTTACGGCTTCGTCTTTTAAGCCGTCTTTTGTACGTTGAGTTGCAGTGGCTTCTATAGTCAACACGCCGTTTTCGACGGTGGAGGAAACCACGGTTGCGTCGGTATAAAGAGTACTTGCGTAATTTGCAATGTACGCCGTATCCGAGGAGAACGTCAAGTAGTAATTTTTTTGTATAGGATGGGTGTATTCGAGATTGTTTGCACCTATTATGGCGTTATACTTGATACCGCTTATTTGTAACGAACTATTATATTCGCCAAGACTGCCGACGATACGATAGAAATGGCCGAGTTCCATATTCTTACCGCTTGAATACCCTGCGTAGATCGGGAAAGCGTAGGTTTTACCCGTTTCTCTGTCGCAATAGGTTGCGGTGAACATGTTACGTTTGGAATCAAAAGAGGTCAAGCAAGCGTTGAAGCTTACTTTAACACCGCTTTTAATGTCGGAATTGTAATATTTGTCGGTATTTTCGACTATGTCTTGTAAAGTGGTTACGACGGGATCTGTCGAATACAGAGGATCGTCAAGTTGAGACCATACTCGAAGTTGTATGGACTTTGCATTAGCCTGCGCCTTTTCAAAATAACTGTTGTAAGGGAATTTAGTAGTGTCTAAACCCTTATTTTGACTGTAACCGTTTTCAACGAGTTCCAAATTAAGGTTGATTAAATCTTGAGATTCGTCGGTGCGATACCATACGTAGCCCAAATATCTAACGCCGTAATTGTCGTGCTCGGCGGGAACGGAAGTGGCTTCCAAAACGATTTTGGTTGCCTTGCTTAATTGTTGTTCTACGAATAACGAAGCCGCCTTACCCCATTTTTCGATACCGCCGGTAGATTCCGGAGTATCTACTGAATGGAAACGAATGGTTACATTCGTGGTTTCTTTTTTAAGGGTTGCGGTAAAGGTGTCGCCGTCGGTAAAATAGGCTATGGTCGCTTCACCTATGCCGTCGCTTAAAAAGCTTTTGCCTTCGTAAGATTTCGTAAGCTTACAAGTATTCGTTACTTTGGTTATATGCTCCGTATTGTCGGCAACTTTGCTCGTCGAATTGTTGCATCCGACGAAGCAAAGAATTGCTAACATAAGTACGAGAGCAAACGAAATAAATTTTTTCATATTTTACTCTACTCGTTGTTTATTTAGAGTTAATTTAGTTGTTGCAAGACCTGTATGCGTCCGCCAAAGCTTCGGTAGGAGTTTTTTGACCGGTCATTGCGGCATATAATGCGTTACCTACAGCGGTACGAGCGGTGGAAGAACCCTTGAATGCGGGAGATACAAAGTAGTTGTTTCTTAAACTTTCGCCTACTTTAACTGCGGTTGCAATGGTATCGCCCTTGTTAAGGAAGGTTTCGTACTCTTCGATTTGGTCGGTAGATAAACGAACGGTGTTATAACCGGATGCCATGGAGAAAGCCGCTTGGAATTCGGGATTTAAGAGTTCTTTGATGAACATGAAGGTCATAACTTCTTTTTCGGAAGAGTTGGTAACTTTGTTACCGCCGGTAAGCATAACGAGTGACGGACCTTGGGAAATAACGGAATAGTTAACGGAACCGTCGGAACGAGTGCTACCGGGGATAGAGGTAATGCCCCAGTCGAAGAGGTCGCCGGGATCTTGGTGAGAAGCACCGCCGGACGAACCGATACAGTAAACCAAACCGCCGTCGTTTTGACCTTTGGTGAAAATGGTGGAAGTATAAGCGTTGTTAAGGTCTATCTTAGTGGTGATATAACCTTTTTGGTAATATTCGTTAAGTTGGGAAAGCCAGTTTTCATGGGCTTCGGTCTGCCATAAATAATGGTTGTTTTCATCGATGCTGGTATAACCCCAAGCGTTTTGTTCGCACATTTCGATGAACCAGTTTGCTTCGGAGTCAACGCCTAAAGGAGTAACGCCCTCGAATTTCTTTTGAAGAGTAGCGCATTGAGCCCAAAGTTCGTCCCAAGTTGTAGCAACGGATAAACCGCAAGCGTCCAAAGCGGTCTTGTTGTAGTACATTAAATCGGTAGATCTAACGAACGGAAGGGTCAACATATCGTTTTCGCTATAACCGTATTTGGTATATTCGGCAAAGTTGCTTGCAAGACCTTCTTTCCAATAGGTTTGAACGAAGTCTGCAAGTTCTTCGGCGGTGTAACCGATAGTATAATCCGAGGTGTATTTGGTTACGTTGCCTTCACTGTCGGTTACGTTCCAAGAAGCCTTTTCGGTGGAGTTGATGAATTTGTCTAACGCAACTACCTTTTTAGTTTGCAAATACAACGCAACGTGGTCGGGATAGCAGTAAGCAAGGTCGGGTTGAGCATATGACTTGAAATCGGCTACGACTTTTTCTTTAACATCGTCATATCCGCCGGGTTGAATGTGTTCAACCTTCCAACCGGGATATTTAGCCTCGAAACTGGCGATTGCGGCATCGGTAACGCTTACGAGAGAGTCACCTTGAGAAGAGTAGAAAACTATCGTGTGTTCGTAGTCGGTAACAGAGTTATCATCACCGCTGCAACCGGCAAAGAGGGATACTGCGCCGCTTAAAGTTACTACTAAAGCGAAAACTAACAGTTTGGACAAGATTTTTTTCATAGAAACACTCCTATAATTATTTTATATTTTGTAGCTACGCCGTTTAAATAAACTGCACAGCCAAAAACATATTTTGAATTAAATCGACCATTGGTCGTATATTGACCGTGTCGGTCGAAATGACCGTATCGGTCGAAATGACCATGTAGGTCGAGGGTTTGCGCATGGGTTGCGCGGGGCACATGTCAACTTTATCGTGTTGACTGTTGAGGTGTAGCCGATGACGGCCGGCGTGAGGAATTTATATAAACTTTGCGGTTAGATAGACCATCCAACCTCCTCAGTCGCTACGCGACAGCTGTCCGCCTCGGCATTTGAGCCTCGGGCTACGGCTACAAACAGCGCACTGTGCTGTTTGCTTAACGCCTACGC
>CAVIFU010000054.1:0-8691 GCA_963642145.1 Ruminococcus bicirculans (ex Wegman et al. 2014) | reverse complement strand
ATTGAATACGATAAAGACAAGAGCCCTGAAGGTGAAAGCCTTCGGGGTTCTCTTATTTATACGACTAAAATCTTCGTCGATAACGATATCTTTAAGGGTATGAATAAAAAAATCCTCGAACCAACGTTCAAGGAAACTCAAAAATTACCTGTTTTTATTGAAATTAGAGGATAAAACTATGGTTTTTACTACTAAAAGGTGTTCGTGCGAGGTTAAACAAACGCACTGTTTTTCTGTCATTTATGTATTTTCATCGAGTAGGAGTGCGTGTATCTCCTCTGTTATGGACATTTTTGAACCGTAGACCTTTAATCGGTTTCTCCCGGTAACTCTTCCACCACGTTCAGTCCTTCCGCCTTGGTTATCCTCTTCTTCATCTTATCGGTGTACTCGGAGGATTTGCGGAACGCCTGTTGGACTTCGTCCATCTTGCGTGAAGCTTTGTCTACCGTTTCCGCGAACACATCGAAATCTTTGCGGAGTTCCTCAAAGAGTTTCATGATCTCGCGACTGTTCTTTTGAACTTGCAAAGTCCTGAATCCCATGCGCAAACTGTTGAGCAATGCGCATAGGTTCGCCGGTCCCGCTATGAGAATACGGCTTTCGCGTTGTACACTCTCCGCGAGTCCGTCCAAACGCAAAACTTCCGCGTACAGACTCTCGGTAGGCAGGAACATTATGGCAAAGTCCGTCGTGGCGGGTGGCGAAATGTACTTCTTGACTTCCGTCACCTGCCTCTTGATACGATCGCGCAACTCTGCCCTGCACGTATTGTATGTAGGCATATCGCCGGCGTTGAGGGCGTCATTCATGCGGTTGAAGTCCTCTACCGGGAATTTGGAGTCGATGGGCAAGTATACCTTGTCGCCGTCCGACCCCGGCAGAATTACCGCGCAATCCACGCGTAACCCTTCGCCACGTTTGCCGAGCCTCGACTGCACCTCATATTGACTCGGCGCAAGAACCTCCGCAAGCAACGCTTCAAGCGATATTTCGCCCCAGGTGCCGCGGCTCTTGGCTCCTCCGAGCACCTTGTTGAGCTCCGTAATACCGGAATCGAGGGATTTGAGCTCGCCTAAGTTCTTGTAGACTTTCTCCAAAATCGCGTTGACGGAATTGAAGGAAGCTTGCAGTTTTTCGTCCAAAGTCTTGCTCAGTTTTTCGTCCACGGTACCGCGGATTTTGTCAAGCTGCAAGGCGTTGTCCGCGCGCACCTTTTCAAGCGCGGATGTAAGCTCCGCCTTGACGTCTTTGAGTCCCGATTCCAACTTATCGCCGACTTCTTTGAGCCTCGACTCGTTACTGCGCGTCAGCTCGCGCACGTTGGATATTACTTGCTCGTTGGTAGCGGTCATACCGCTTTTGAGGGCGTTGACGGTTGCTTCGTTGGTTAGACCTACGCTTTCCCTAACGCTCTCGCGTATGGCTTTGCTCTCCGCTTCGAGTTTGGCGTTTGTGGCGCTATCGGCACCCGAAACGGCTCTTTTGGAATTCCTAACCGCCACTATTAGCGTAATAACGGACGTTACCAACGCAAGGGCGGAAACTATGGCAATGACGTACAGCATACTACTTCTTTCTGTAATAGACCGCGCCTTCGTGTCCTACGCGCTCTTCGGGACGAGCGGGGTTCGAGGCAGGAGGCGGATTGCCCTTGGGTATCCTTGTAATTCCGCGGCGGACAAGAGATCTCTTGTGGTCACGGTTGTAGGCGCGCAGAAACCTATTCCTACGTACGGCTATCAAAATCATAATGACGACAAACACCACGAACATACCTATTACCGCAAACGTGATGTAGGTAAGCAGTGTGCCGTCTATTTCGACACCTGCGATGGAGCCGTATATTTTGGTATCGGCGGCGCGCGGAACGACGTTGCCGGCGGTAGCAAGAATGAATGTGCCGAGCTCGTTGCAAGTAAAGAATATGCTGTTGCCGTCGGGAGCAAGTCTACTCGTCTTGATGGGCACTATCGAGCCGTCCGAGGTCAACTTGTACACGCCGAAGTATACGTAGTTGGAGGCGTAATCGACTTCGCCGTCGGAGGGGATGGGGAGCGTGATGGTTATCTCGCCGGTATCGTATTGCGAACCGTTGCCCTCCAAGGTGAGCTGATGTATCGAAATAATCTTGGTCGGTTCTCCCGAACCGTACGTTGAGTAGAGGTTGGATTGCGCCTGTTTGAACTTCTCGGAAGTCGAGCTTATGGCGGTGACGTTCAGCCAGAACCCGGCAGTTTCGCCTACGAGGCTGTCGCCTTCGATTTTGACGCCGGTATCCGAGCTTTGCAACAACTTGACTTCACACAAACGTTTGAGTTCCACAAGCTTGTTGTACAACGCGGATTTGAATACCGCCTTTTGGTCTACGGTGAGCGACACGTATTTGTTATACACTCTGATTACGTCTTGGTAATCGGAGCTTTCCACAACGTTGGTTGCCGGCAACGCCACAACTTCTTTTTGCACGGCACGCACAACCTTCATTAAATCGTTAAGCTTGTTGAATTGGGTTTCTAATTTTTGGTAGTAGTCTTCATATATTCCGTTGCAGATTGCCTCTTGCTGCCAATCGGGATATCTGACAAGGTCGTCTTCGGAGTTGAAGTACGACATATACGTTTCCATCTTGGGATAGTCGGACACGAGGTCAAACGTGACGGTGCTGTTGACTATCTCCAAATATCCTTGGTAGTCGTTTATTTGCTTTTCCAATACGGCGATTCTATCTTTGAGCCTACCGATATAGGTAGAGAAATATTGACTGCGGCTGTCGTCGAGGTCGGCTTTGGCGTCCTCGTAATCGTCCTCGAATTTTTGGAGTTGTGCCCTGTGGTCGTCGGATAACGTAATGTTGTTTACCGTCAAGTCGAACACCTTCATGTAGAACGTAAGCTCTGCCTTGTTGCCGGCAAGGTCCTCTACGACGATATGTACAAGCCCATTGTTACTGTTATCCACGTTATTGGTGGCTATGACTTGCCCGTTGGCAAGCGGATAATCGTTGTAGGTCGCGCTCTTCAAGTTATCTTCCGTAAAAGTGATTTTTTGGTCGATGTAGTAGCTGTTCGGCTTGCCGTCCTCCCCATTGGTTATCTTGCCTGCGTGTATGGTGGGCGCGACGTTGTCGATATTTACCGCGAACTTCCTTTTCACCGTCAAACCGGACTCGTTGCGCGCACGCACATAAAGCACTTTGCCGTTGGTCTCTTTTATTTCTATCGGCGACGACGGGTTCCATACCGTGACGCTGCTCGGTTCGTCATCGCTTTCTTTATCAAGTATCCAGTAGGTGTACTCTACTTTCGATTGCGATGCCGCTTGCTTGGTTAAGCTTATGGAAACCAAGGTCGCGTTAGTCCACTCTCCGCTCTTAATTGTGGCTGTATCCGTCTTGGTCGATGTTCCGTCGGATGTTCCTTTCCGCCCTGTAAGTTCAAAATCGGGCACGACTTTGTCGATCTTGAATTTAATGGGCTTTTCCACGACATTGTCGGAATTGGCGTTGGTCATCGCGCGAACGTAAATGGTGATTTCGCCGTTATGGTCGTTGCCGAAAGAAACGATGTCGTCCGTAGAGAAGAAGTCTCCGCGCATTTGCTCGTATTCCGTGGTGCCATCGATGCGATACTTGTACGTCACTCCGCTCGGGTTGATGTTGGAGGGTTTCATCCTGACGATTACGGCGTCCGGATACCAATTCGCCGCCAAATCGTCTACCGTCAAGTTGCCGTCTACGGACGAAGTCTTGATTTCAAACTCAAATTCGGGAGAAGACGTATCGATCTTGATCCTAACAGCGCTTTCGACCTCGACTTCTCTGCCGGAGAGGTTGATTACCTTGAATTTAACGGTTTCGTTCCTATCGCCCGCGATAATGAATTGCTCTTTGTCGTCGGCCCCTTCCCCGGAGAAGGTTATCTTGTGGTTATTCAGCACGCCGTTTTGTACGTTCAGGGCGGTTTCGTTTATGGCCTGCCAATCGCCGTTACCGCTCTTGTACATTATGTAGACTGCCGTACCGGACTTGATTTGGAAGTACACTTCCGCTTCGCTCTTCCAACTGGACGTCCAAATGCCGTGGCTGTCCCTTGTCCCTGCCGACGTTATTTCCGCCGTCAAGGCTGAGCTGTCTTCAAATATGAACACTTTGACAACTTTGCTCGTCCTACCGACGGAGTTCTTTGCATACAACATATAATAACGTCCTGCCGACAGCGCTGCGCCGGAGGAAGTCGGCGTCTCCCAATTTTTGCCGGATATGGAGGTATCGTTGTCGCTTGCGTTCGAAGCACGATAGTAGTAAGTTATGGGAGCTTTTTGGGGAAGGCTCGCGGACGCGTAATACACTTTGTCTTTACTGTATATGGTGTAGACGCCGGAGTCGCTGTCATATATCATCTCGCCCGAGGTCTGCGCCACGCCGTAGAAGGGGCTCGGAGTAGATGTATCTACCTTGACGCTGACTTTTAGCTCATTACTCGGATATCCTGCCGCGTTGAGCGCACGGAATAAAATATCGCCGTCATAGCTCATGTACGTGCCGCCGTCCGAGGAGGAGAATATCAGGTTGCCTTTTTTGTCCTTATCCCTCGAGACTACGTTCTTCACGCCTTCAAATGCGAACGTGACGCCGCCATCCAAGCTCGTTACGCTCGTTTCCACGTCTCTCCACGCGGTATCGCCGTCAAGTTTATATTGATACTTGGCTACTACTTGTTTGCCATCCTGCGGATAGCTGCCCGCGTCCAAGCCCAACGTGATGTTGACCGTGGTGCCTACCCATTTGCCCTCGCTGCCATAGGACGCCGTTATGTTGAAAGGCTCTACGTCATAACTTATCTTTACAATGTACGTGGCGGTGACGGAAGAGTCGCCGTCTTTGTTCCGCGCCGTGGACCTAAGTATGAATACGTATGTCAGCGTACCGCTGCCACCCTCTTCCGGGAGTTCAACGATATAACTGTTGTCGTCCGGCTCGTACTCCGTGTACGCGCTGCTTTCCGGCATAGAGCCGTTATACTCGGCGACAAGTAATACAAAGTGTCCGTTTTGGTTGCTGTCAAAGCGTACTCGCACGTCGTTGGCGATACTCTTCTCCGTAGCCAAAACCTTGTTGTCGTTGGCGTCTTTTTCTTCTATGGAACCGATTGTCTCGCCGTCGGGATACGTTTCGAGGCTTATGCCGTTAAGGGTGATTTTGCTCGTATCTATATTAACGGTGTACCATATATCTTTAGTCCTGCCTGCGCCGCTTTCGAGGCGGAAGCCATACCTACCGGACTCGTCTACCACGAGCGTGTATCTTCCGTCGGTGCCGCGCGTCATCGCATAAGAGCTCGCGGTCGTTTCGCTTAACATTCGATAACAGTTTACGTCCGAAATGCACTCCGCGAAGAGTTCTCCGTCCGCGCCGGTAACCGTGTCTATGGTAATCAATACCTCTTGGCTAGACCAGTCGTCCTCTCCGAGCGTTATCGTGCTGTCCTTGATGGTTGCGGTTACGTAGCCCGAAGGGTCTACCAAGTCGAGTTTAAGGTTCCCGGTGACCATTTCGACAAGTTGCTCTTCGTTATCAATGATTTTCTTTGCCTTGGTCGCGACGTTGTTCGCTCTGTCTCTTACTTCAAACGATACGCTCTTGTCATTCAAACTCAGATCGTCTATGAGCACCGTACACTTCACCTTGCCGTTCTCGGCGTCATACTCGTACACGACGTCCTTGTTGTCGTAAGTCTTGCTTCTTTCCTTGTCCGTAGTGACGTAGCGGTAAATCCTGTACGCGTCATTCGTTTGGAGTTCGCTGTACCCTACGAAGACGTCGTCCATGGTAAACGTCACGCTTACGGGATCTTTGTACCAACCCTCGCTGTTACGAGCAGGCAAAGTAACGTCCATGGCAACGTCGAAGTTCGAATCGAGCACCGTCACCGTAAACGACTTGGTGCTTACCAATCCGGACGCCAATTTAACCGTGAAGTAGTAGCTCTTTTTTATGATTTCGCCACCGGTCAACGTTATCGTGTAGTTGCCGTTTGAAGAAGTGACAGTTTGACCGTATTCTCCGTCGGAGGGCTCTTTTTCTGAGAAGAAGTATGTCGGCGTGTTTTTCTCGTTTTGCCCTTCTGTCGCGTTGCTCAACGTGAAAGTTATGCTGTTCGAGGCGTAACCCTTTTTGGATCCGACTGCGGCAGACTCGTCCCCCAATGAGGAAACCGACGCGCCTACGCCGTCCTTGGCTTCTATTTTGAGTTCGGGCGCATTCTTATCTATGTACGCTTCGTACCTCTGTGAAGAATACGACAGCCCCGAGCCGCTTTCCGAAATAAACGTTATTTTTTGGGACTCGCTTATCGTCAAAACGTATCCGCCGCCTTCGGAATTGAGCTCTTTGGCGTCGGCAACGGTCTCGTTGTCCGAATAGTACTTGTATGTCGCGCCGGAACTGACGGTTTCCGTCGGGACGATTTTGTATGTGATGTCCGTCGACGCCCAAGATTTATCAACGTAATCGGCTATGCCGGAGCCTTTCGGTACCGTGGCGGTTACCTCAAACTTGGGAGAAACGGCGTCATAACGCAACGATAACGTCTCCCCGTATACGCACTTGACTCCGCCTGCCAAGTCGGTAGAGTAAATCTCTATTTTGCCTTGGTACGACGGGATCTCCTCGCTCGGGATTTGCGCTTCGCCTACGTAACGATCGCCAATTTTGTTGACGGTGAACGGTACGGCGTCATAACCCTCCAATTTATAGTAGAATTTGGCGTTTTGGGCAACGCCTCCGTTATTGGTAACGCTTACCGTGAGAGGCGAGGAAATCCACGTGGGCGAACTTGCCGATAAATCGTACTCAGAAACGGCAGAACCGTTCGTGTAGGACGCGCTGAGGGAATCTATTTTGTATACGTTATCGTCGGTGTTCTTGTCAAAGTGTACCTCGACGAATTGCGGATATTCATAGTAAGATGCCGTATCCCATTGCGACTCCGTCAATGCCAAAGAGGATCCGCCGCGGAAGAACAGATACTTGTGTATGATGCCGCCTTCGTCGGTAAGCGCAGTAAGCGGAACGGTTCCGGTTCCGGTATTTTCATCGTAGTTACCGATCTTCACCCAACCGCTAACGCCGGAAATATCGTTCGTATCGGAAACACCGTACCAAAAAGACATCGTCGAGTAAGTTTTGACCGTACCGCGGAAAGCAAGGGTAAACGTGGGGTAATTGCCGTCCTTTACTCTCAAAACGCTACCCGAGGCATACGAACCCGTGTCCACGGTAAACGCGTAGGCGACTTTCGGATCCGATTCGGTTTCGGTATCCGTACCTGTTTCCGTATCCGTTTCCGCGCCCGTTTCCGTGCTCGTATCCGTTCCTCCGTCCGCGTACGCGGGAGCGCGCGTAGAAAGAGCGGTTGCCGTCAAAAATGCCACAAACCCTACCAAAAGCAGGACAATGGCAAGTGTGCGAATGCGTTTTTTACTGATTCTCGTCGATTTTTCCATTATGACCTCTTAGAGATACGTATCTACGTATCGTTATGATACCATATAACGCGATAAATACGCAAGCGCGCGCGCGTTTATTTACTTTAATAATACCGCGCGTTACGTGCGTACGCGCAGAACCTAAGGCTTAAAGCCGCAAAAGTCGCCCGAAAATCTTGTCGGCACACGCAAAAAAACTCGCTTCGTCGGTAAAAAGCCTCTTAAACGGCGCGAAAGAACGCCTCGGAAGGCGCGAAATTAAAAATTTGTTAAATTTTTTAATTTTTTTTGCAAAAACAGTTTACATTTGTCGTATCAGTCAATATAATATAGCCGACTTTATAGCCGTACTTGTACGGAAAGGAGAACACTCATGCCTAAATATAAGAAGTGCCCGCGTTGCGAAATCAACTATATCCCGGAAGACAAAGAGTACTGTTCTATATGTGAAGCGGAACTCAAAGGTCAACTGACAGACGACGACCTCGAAGACGAAGAGGAAGGTCTCTGCCCCCGTTGCCGCATGAACTACGTCAACGAAGGCGAAAAGTATTGCGAAAACTGCTTGCGTGAAATCGAAGCGGAAAAAGAAAAATCATCCAACTCTGAATTCGATTGGGAAGAACCCGAGGATGATACGACCGACTTGGACTACGACGACCTCTTAGACGACGACCTGTTAGACCACGGCTCACTCGACAGCTTGGACGTACTCGGTGAAGAAGAGGATGAAGAACAAGAAGAAGAGGAGGAAGAATCGGACCCCGACTATTTTGAAGAGCCCGACGACCTCGACATTGACCTCGACATCGACCTCGACGATGAAGACGAAGAAGATGATGAAGAGGAAGAAGACGGCGACGATAGCGAAGATTAGGATACCTAAATACCGCTTTCGGCACACCGAACTCGGAACTATTCCATCGCGGCTGCAATTGCAGCCGCATTTTATTGCACAACAGTACTCTCTTAAACCTACGAACCACGTATAACAAATATACACGCCCGGTGGACGCGGTGATATACACGCCACTTCGTGGCGCGGTAAAGGATAAATTATAATATGTATGGGGGACAGCTCTTGTCCCCCAAGCCCCCCTTCTCATAATTTTCCCCCGTTCGTGGCTCCATATAAACCATATCGGAAAGTAAAAGCCGTGTAGACTCCACTCTTCACACTATTCTATTAAATCATCCTTTACC
>CAVIFU010000053.1:0-8940 GCA_963642145.1 Ruminococcus bicirculans (ex Wegman et al. 2014) | reverse complement strand
GTTTCCGGTCGGCAAGAGCGCGACTTAACGTCATCTCATCTGCGTACTCTATTTCACTGCCCATAGGTATGCCGTGCGCGAGGCGCGTAACGGTAATGCCCAAAGGTTTGAGTAGCTGAGCGATGTAAGTAGCAGTCATTTCTCCGCTGACGTCCGGATTTGTTGCGATAATAACTTCCTTGACGCCGTCGAGGCGCGCAAGCAATTCTTTAATACGTATGCGATCGGCGCCGATGCCTTTTTGGAAATCGAGCGCGCCGTGCAATACGTGGTAGAGACCGTTATACGTCCCTAATTTTTCAAAAGCTTGGATGTCGCGCGGTTCTTCCACTACGCATATTACGGATTTATCTGCGGTAAGGCAGTGTTCGCAAACTTCCTGATCGGTGTAGTTACCGCATTGCGAGCAAAAATGTATGGAGTCTTTGGCGGTGCGGATGGCGTCTATAAATTCATCCGCTTCGCCCTCCGACATATCTATCACGGCAAAGGCGTAGCGAGTAGCGGTTTTGAGTCCTACGGCAGGGAGCTTTCGGAATTCGGCAATCAACCGTTGTAGAGATTCGGGTTGCATCAGAACAGACCTCCGAGTCCGCCGGCACCGCCGGTGAGAGGACCCATAACGCGTTGTTGTTCTTCCTCAACGAGCTTCATGGCTTCGTTAAAGGCGGCAACAATCATATCTTCGAGCATTTCGACGTCGTCGGGATCAACGGCTTCGGGATTGATTTTGATAGAAGACAGGGTGCGATCGCAACCCATAACGACTTCGACCATACCGCCGCTTGACGTAGCGACGACTTCAGTTTCGGCAAGTTCTTGTTGAGCTTCCGCTAATTTTTGTTGCATTTGTTGGGCTTGGCGCATGAGCTGTTGCATGTTATTGCCACCGCCGAATCCGTTATATTTAGCCATATATGATACCTCCGATTAGTTCTTATTATTCTTTTTGCGGTCTGTCAGAGCGCTGCCGAAGAGATCGGCAAGTTTTGCGCGATCGTCCGCGCCGATGCCCGACTTTTCGCCTTTGTTGCGAGAAGTAAACTTAAATTCATAATCGTTATCGGTTACGGATTTAAGCGCGCGATCGATTATTGTCAAATTGTCGTTATCGTTGAGTAGTGAAAGCGTCGCCGTGTCGCCTATGACGTAAGTCATCGTCTTTCCGTCAAGCGAGTAGTCGTTTTGTTTTTGCATTGCGCGTGAGAGAATTGCGTGATCTCCGTCGCGCAAAGCGGTAATCAAAAGTCCTGCGATCATATCCGCTTTTTCATCGCGTTTAGGCGGTTTGGGTACCTCTTCGAACACGGCAGGGGACTCTTGTACGGCAAAAGCGGAAATGACCGAATTTATTTTTTCTTCTTTTTTGCGTGCCGTTTCCTCGGACGGAGCTGCAAGCGTTACGCCGTTAAGCTCAATGCGCCTCAGCTGTTTTTCGAGAGCGTCTATGCGTGAAAGCATGGCGTCCATACTCATTTCCGTCTTCATTTCGGTGGCTTTGACGAGTATGGCTTCAAACACTACGCGCGGTTGCGTGGTGTAGCGGAGCTCGTTTTCGACCTCGGAAAGCAGGTCCGTAACCCTTGCGATGCGGTAGTTGTCAAAGTCCGCGGCGATGCTTTTAACGATCTCGTATTCTTCCTGCGTAAGCGCGCCTTTGTAGTTAGGCACGTTTTTGACGGTAATCAGTTCGCGGAAGAAATCGCACAGCTCTTTGTTGAGAGTTGACAATCCCTTGCCGCGAGCGTAAACGTTTTCGGTTTCGCCGAGGACGGTGCCGACGTCTCCTTCGAGGATGGCGCGCGCAAGTTTGGACAAAGTTGAGTAATCGCTTGCGCCGAGCACTTCCAATACGTCGTCCGCGGTAAGCTTTTCGGGCGCATATGATATGCACATATCGGCAAGCGACAGCGTATCGCGAACCGAACCTTCGCCGTGGGAAGCGATTATTTCGAGTGCGGATTCTTCATATTTATAGCCGATATCGTCAAAAATGCGTTTAAGTTGCGCTACGAGCTCTTCTTCCGACACCAAGCGGAAGTCGAACCTCATACAACGAGAAAGTATGGTTTGCGGTAGTTTGTGAACCTCGGTCGTCGCAAGTATGAATATGACGTGCGCGGGCGGTTCTTCGAGCGTTTTCAGGAGCGCGTTGAATGCGGACGGCGAGAGCATATGCACTTCGTCGATGATGTAGACTTTGTATTTGCCGATTGTCGGAGGGAATTGCACGCTTTCTTTCAGATCGCGGATTTCGTCCACGCCGTTGTTGCTTGCGGCGTCCATTTCGACAATATCGATGTTGGTGCTTTGGAGAGCTTTGCACACCTCACACTCTCCGCAAGGGGAGCCGTTTACGGGGTGCAAACAGTTTACCGCTCTTGCGAATATCTTTGCAGAACTTGTTTTGCCCGTTCCGCGCGTGCCCGTGAAGAGGTACGCATGCCCTACGGTGCCGGATTCGATCTGGTTGATGAGCGTCTTGACGATGTGCTTTTGACCTATGACCTTATCCCAGGTAGCGGGGCGGTATTTGCGATATAAAGAAACGTATGCCATATTACTTGATAATGCCTACGCTTGCGAGGAAGTTCGCAAAGGCGTTTTGACCGACTTCGGTATTTTTGTATACCGCCGTGCATTCGAGGATCTTGACGCAGGTGTCGTTGATATAATCGATTATCAGCTTTTCGGCGTCGTCGGTAGAATTTGAGGTGCCGTTATCGTTTACGAGTTGCGCAATCATGCCCAAATGCTTGCACAAGGGGTTCTCTTCACGACTGAGATCGGAGAAGCTCAGCGGAGTTTCTCCCGTCAAAATACTCATTATGCCCTTAATTTCGCTTGCAAGACGTCCGGGAAGAATAAACGTACCCATTGCCTCTATCAAACCTATGCCTTCCTTTTTGATGTTGTGCATGTCCTCTGTCGGATGATAGATACCGTATGGGTGCGCGTCGTCGGTACGATTGTTGCGCAATATCAGGTACAATTCATACTCGTCGCCGTTTTTGGAAGCTATCGGAGTAACGGTATTGTGGGGCGCGTTGGTTTCCGCGATGATCCCGACGGAAGTATCGGAGTACCTACGCCAGGCGGTAAGTATCGAGCTTGCCACGGCTTCGATTTCCGAGCGTACTCTGCCGGAGAGTTTTATGACCGAATTATACCAATCCAGTATCCCGACATACACGCTTTGGTGATCCGGATGCACAAAACTCGTGCGTACCGGACGTGAGAACATCGGCAAAACTTTTTTGCCTCCCTGATAGTGTTCGTGCGCGAGAATGGAGCCTCCCACGATAGGCAAATCGGCGTTGGAGCCGAGGAAGTAGTGGGGGAATATCTCCACAAAGTCCAAAAGCCTCGTAAAGGTTTCGGGCGTTATGGACATTGGGTGGTGCGTTTCGCTTATGGCAATGCAGTGGTTGTCGAAGTAGACGTAGGGCGAAAATTGCAAAAACCACGGCTCGTTGTTCAGGAATAGCGGTATAATGCGCAGCGTTTCCCTTGCCGGATGTTTTGCGGTGCCCTCGAAGCCGAGGTTTTCGAGGCAAAGCATGCAACGCGGATAATTGGTCGCCGGCAAACTGCGTTCGAGAGCCACTTGGGCGTTGGATTTTTCGGGTTTACTGAGATTTATCGTTACGGTGACGTCGCCGGACGGGCGAGAGACGTTCCAACGGATATTTTTACTTATATCCGCCATGCGTATGTAGTTACTGTGTACCGAAATGCCGTTGAGGTAGTCGGTAGCCTTTTCCACTCCCTGATTGGCGGCGATGGCGTCGAAAGTTGCTATAACCACGCTCGGCGCGGGCGTGACGTAGCCCATAATTTTTGTTTCGTAGCGCAGTTTGGCGGATTCGTCGCAAAAGCCGACGCTTACGGCGTAATTTACCAAAGGATCGAGTATACCGGTTTGCAAATCGGGGATTACCTTGGAAGGTGCGGACGGTTCTCGAATATCGAATTCTTCAAGTAGGCGGTTGGTGGCGTAAATCGCGTCGTAGCGGTTCAGTTGCAGCTCATTTTCGGCATAAGCCACAAGGTTGGCAATGTGTTTACCGATGTCGGGTTTTCTTGGCATAAACAAATCCTTTATCAAAACTGTTATTTATTATATTTTATTTACTTATTCGAATACGTGTGATATAATCGTAATTATCCTAATTATACACGGAGAATACGATTTTGGCAATATTATACGACAAAAAAAGTTTACTTGCGGATAATAATTTTCGTATAGCGACGGAAGGCTTGTACAATTCTTCTCCCGAGTCCGTTGCGGAGAGGTACGCAAACCTATACGCCGAGCACGCAAAAAACGGCGCGGCGGAGCCGACATACTTTTACAGTTCGTCCGGGCGCATAGAGATATGCGGCAACCATACCGACCACAACAACGGCAAAGTTTTGGCGGCGGCGATATCGGTAGACACGCTGGCGGCGGTTACGCCGACGTCCGCAAGACGCATAGTAGTCAACAGCATAGGCTATCCTTACGTTGAAGTCGATTTAGACGATTTGAGCCTTATCCCCGGCGAGGAGGGGACGTCTACCGCGCTTGTCAAAGGCGTATGCAAAGGCTTTATAGACAGGGGATACGCAATAGGCGGATTCCGCGCGACGGCGGTTTCGGACGTTTTCAAAGGCGCCGGCGTATCGAGTTCCGCGTCATACGAGTTATTGATAGCCGAAGTGCTGTCGTCGTTATACAACGGCGATTCCGTAGGCGCGGTGGAGAAAGCCATCATTTCGCAGTATGCGGAGAACGTTTATTTCGGCAAGCCGTCGGGGCTCATGGACCAATCGGCGGTTGCGCTTGGCGGCGTCAGCTATATAGATTTCAAAGACGTTGCGAATCCGATCGTCGAGAAGCTTAATTGGACGTTTGACGACACATCGGTATTCGTCGTCAATTGCGGCGGCGACCATTGCGACCTTACGCCTGAGTACGCGGCGATCAAGTCGGAGATGGAGAGCGTTGCCAAGCTGTTCGGCGCCGATAAGCTCAGGTTTGTCGAAGTCGGCGAGTTCTATTCGAGCATAGCCGATATCAAGGATAAAGTAAGCGGACGCGCCGTTTTGCGCGCCATGCACTATTTTGAGGAGAACGAACGCGTCGAGTCTTTGCGCGAGGCGATCAAAGACGGCGACGAGGACATCGCGTATGCGATAATCACCGCTTCCGGCAAATCCTCATACGAGAAACTCCAAAACGTCTATCCCGCAGGGGATACGTCCGAACCGATACCGCTTGCGCTTGCGCTTTGCGAGGCATATGACGGAGTACGCGCTTTCCGCGTGCACGGCGGCGGATTTGCGGGGACGATACTGGCGTTCACGGATAACGACGCAACCGAAGAATTCGCAAGATATATGGGCGAAGTTTTCGGCAAAGATAACGTTCACGCGCTCAAAATACGCAACGCCGGCGCGTGCAAAGTAGATTTTTAGGAGGGTATATGTTTAACATGGTTTTGGACATGCACTGGACGGGCAAGGTTGAATCTGTCGCCTTCTCCATCGGCAACAAAGATATCGCGTGGTACGGTATAATCATCACTTGCGCCATGCTTATAGGACTCATCGTCGGGATATTCCGCGCCAAGAGGATAGGGCTTAAATCCGAAGACGTTATAGAACTTTTCCTATACGTCATACCGCTTTCGATAATCGGCGCGAGGATAGGTTACGTTATGGTCAGACCCGAGTACTTCCCTTCACCGTTTACTTGGAATGATTTCGTCAACGCCATAGCCATATGGGACGGCGGACTCACCATTATAACCGGCGTACCGTTCGGCATACTCGGCGCCTACATTTGGAGCAAGGTGCGCAGAGTCAACCTTATAGATGTAATGGACGTCATTTTGCCCATAGCCCTACTTTCCCAAGGACTCGGCAGATGGGGTAACTTCATGAACCAAGAGATATACGGCGCCCCCATAACGGATCCCAAACTTCAATGGTTTCCGCTTGCCGTGTACATTGCGAGGAAGGGCGGTTTCTATCAAGCGACGTTCTTCTACGAAATGGCGCTCGACATACTGTTCTTCGTCATAATAATCATAATTGCTCGTAGACTCAAAGTACGCGGCGGCGGCACGCTGATGTACATGTTCGCGTATCCGTTCATACGCTTCATATTGGAGTTCTTGCGCGATGACGGCGACTTGTACGCCAAATTCAACTATACGCAATGGGGATGCTTTGCCGTAGCCGTAATATCCCTTGTATGGCTTATAATCCTTATCGTCAGACAAGTCAAAAAGGGCAATAGAGTGTGGTATGCAAAAGGTATTCCCGCCGAACTCTATCCCGATTGCAAGGTATACGAAAAACCTTCCAAAAAGTCCGTAGCCAAGGCTGAAGACGCCGACGCTCCGAGCGCAAACGCCGACAACGCAAAATGCGCCGCGCCCGAAGCAAAATCTTCCGAGGCGTCGTCCGAGACGGTAACCGCCAAAGCGAAAACGTCTAAGAAGTCAGGAGCGTCCGAGACGGAAGCGCATAAACAAGAAACCCATAAGCCCGGCACCGCACCGTACTTCACAAAGACAAAAACAATAGATAACGGCAAGGGGAAGAAGTAGATTCATGCGCAATTTAACATTACTTACGGACCTATATCAACTTACCATGATGAACGGCTATGCCGAAACGGGCATGGCGGACAGAGAAGCCATTTTCGATGCGTTCTATCGTCCGGCGCCTCCGCACTTGGAGTTTGCCGTGGCGGCGGGGCTCGAACAAGTGGTGGATTATATCAACAATCTCCACTTTGACGGCAGCGACATAGATTATTTGCGTTCGCTCGGATGTTTCGGAGACAAATTCTTTGAACGCATACGCGACTTCAAATTTACCGGCGACATGTACGCCATGCGCGAAGGGGAGATGGTTTTTCCTTACGAACCTCTCGTAACGGTACGCGCTCCGTTGTTTGAAGCGCAACTCATAGAAACCGCCGTTCTCAACATGATCAATCACCAAACGCTCATCGCGACCAAAGCCATGCGCATGGCAAACGAAACCGAGGGCGGCATTGCCGAATTCGGTTTGCGCAGAGCGCAGGGACCGGACGCCGGCATATACGGCGCAAGGGCGAGCATAATAGGCGGTTGCGTCAGCACGTCGAACGTGCTTGCCGGCAAGATGTTCGGCATCAAAGTCAGCGGCACGCATGCCCACAGCTGGGTCATGAGCTTCCCTACGGAACTTGACGCCTTCCGCAAATACGCGGAACTGAATCCGGACGAATGTTTACTTCTTGTCGACACGTACGACACTTTGCGTAGCGGCGTACCCAACGCCATTAAAGTGTTCGACGAACTGAAAGCCAAAGGGCACAAACCTCTCGGCATAAGGCTCGATTCGGGCGACCTTGCATATCTGTCCAAGGAGGCGCGCAAGATGCTTGACGAAGCCGGACACACCGAAGCCAAGATATTCGCGTCCGGCGATATCGATGAATCCATCATCGCTTCCCTCAACGCCCAAGACGCCAAAATCGACGTTTGGGGCATAGGCACAAAGCTCATCACTGCGGCACCGCATCCCGCTCTCGGCGGTGTGTACAAGCTTGCCGGCATACAAAACGAAAAGGGAGAATGGGAACCCAGAATGAAGATTTCGGATACCCCCGAGAAGATTACCAATCCCGGATTCAAAACGACATACCGCATCTACAAAGAGGACGGAAAGGCAGGCGCGGACCTAATCGCGTTACGTGGCGAGAAGATAGATTTCAACAAGCCTCTTACCATATTCCACCCCGTGGAAACGTGGAAGCGCACGACGTTCGAGCACTACACCGTCAGGGAACTGCCCGTTGCGGTATTCGAGCGTGGCAAGCAGGTATACGAGTTGCCGTCGCTCAAAGAGATTGTCGAGTACGCGCGCCAATCCAAGGACGAGTTCTGGGCAGAGTACAAGAGGCTTATCAATCCGCACGCCTACAAAGTAGACTTGTCCGACGAGCTGTTCGAGTTAAGGACCAAATTGCTCAACGAGAGTCGCGGAATATAGACAAAATTTTGCAAATAACCACGTTTTACAACCTTCTTTTTCGGTTATAATCGCGATATGGAAAGGAAAGCGTGGTCGATTTTTAAGAAGAAAAAAGCAAGTACGGACATCGAAGACATACGCTCCGCTCAGGCGGAGCGTATCGCTATGCTCAAAGGCGAGTTGGACGCCCTCAAATCCGAGTTGGAAGCAGGGCGCGAGGCGCAAAAATCGGTAGCGGAAGTGCTTGAATTCGCCAAGGAACGCGCAAACGAGTACGAAAAAGAGGCGCGCATACGTTTTGCTCTCGAAAACGAGCGCCTTGCTGCCTATCGCGACAAGTGGAGCAAGCGCTTGGAGCTACTCGATTCCGCAGCGGATCTCGGCAAAGAAATACTCGAATGCAAAAAGTTTTTCAGCGATTGTTGCGAAGAGCTTACCGCAATCATCGAGGGGCGCACCCCCAAACCGAACAAGCCTCGTGAAGATTTTTACCTTGAAAAGGAGCGTTTGAAAGAAGCCGGCGTATCGAGCGAACTTGATGAAGAACGCCTTACGGAGAGGGAGCTGAATGCGCTACTCGGCTATAGACCTATCAATTAAGTTAAATAATACATCGCCTGCGGCGACGGTGATATGCACGCCCGATGGGCGCGGTAAAGGATAAATTATAATATGTTATGTTTGGGGGACAGCTCTTGTCCCCCAAGCCCCTCTTCTCATAATATTCCCCCGTTCGTGGCTCCACATAGACCATATCGAAAAATCTAAGTCGTATAAACAATAACTTTACACTTCACTCTCAACTCTTCACTCTCCGTTTAGGGTGGGTGGGGACCGCTTGAACAAAAGTAAATCAACATCGTAAAGTGAGATAAAAACGGAAAAAGTATATCTTAGGTTTTTAATTCAAGAATCCTTTACCGT
>CAVIFU010000052.1:0-9062 GCA_963642145.1 Ruminococcus bicirculans (ex Wegman et al. 2014) | reverse complement strand
CCGCGTCCCATCGGGACGTGCATATCACCGTCGCGTTAGCGATGTATATCATTCTCAGTGGTGGGGACCGCTTGAACAAAAGTAAATCGGCTCCGTAAAGTCTTACAGAGCCGAAAAAGTATATGTTAGGTATTTCTAATCAAATTATCCTTTACCGCGTCCCAACGGGACGTGCATATCACCGCGCCCACAGGGCGTGTATATCACCGCGCGACAGCGCGCATATCACCGTCGCGTTAGCGATGTATATATCACAGAGCGTACTTTGTTTTAACAATTGTCACAGAGCGAGGGGGCAAACAGAGCTCCTCCGCAATTTCAATGGGTGTGTGGGTGAAGGATAAGGGTTCTTCGGGTTCGCCGTAGTAGGGAAGGTTGTTGCGCGCTTCATCGTTATCGCAACTCATGCGGATTAGTTCGGCGTCGAGCGGCGTTACGCCCGTAAACGTCAGTTCGATTTTTTTCGGGACTCTTGCCACGTTCACCGTTTTGATATAAATGTACTCGTCGTCGGCGGTGACGGACGTGTAAACGTCGTCGCTTGCGGGATTGGCAATATTTATGTATTTCGGTCCGTAATTGTTCATATATTCGCGCTGTACCATATAGTTTGCCGTACGAAGAGTGTGAAGGCTGTTGAAATTTATCATGTTATGCTTCCACTGTTCACCGCCCACGCGCGAAAACAACGGCGCATAAGAGCTCATCACGACGATGTCGGCGTTGCGTTCGAGTCCCGTCAGGTAGCAAGCTTCCGATAAGGCGGAATAATAGCTGTTTTGGCGCGCTTTTTTGCTCCAAATTCCGTTGCCGGCGTACTCGCCGAGGAAAATGCGGTTGCGCGTGCGCGGATACTTGTCGTACATGTCGGCGTTTAGGATAAGCCACTCGGGTTCGCGGTAGAAGTGGTCGTCCACGATGACGTCGGGGTGTTTGCCGTCGAACGGCGCGCGGTTCTGTTCGTATTGCTTGTGTCCGAAGCAATTGAAGCCGGCGCTCCAAATTATCTCGATATCGGGATATTTTTCTTTGACGGCGGCAGCCATGACATCGAAGTTTTTGTTATAGATTTCGCCGAAATTCTCGTTACCGATGCCTATCATTTTGAGTCCGAACGGCTCGGGATGCCCGGACTCGGCGCGCAAACGCGCCCATCCAGATTGCTCGGGATCGCCGTTGGCGTACTCGATTAAGTCCAAAATATCTTTGAGTCGCTTGTCAAACTCCTTGTCGCCTACCGTGACGTACTCCTTGGAACGCCCTTGACAGGCAAGACCGGCGTTAAGTATCGGCATCGGCTCGGCGCCTAAGTCCTCGGCAAGCAAAAAATACTCGTAGAAACCGATTTCATTCGATTGCATGTAGCTGTGGTCGCGCTGAGCTTCTCCCCAAAGATTATATTTGTGTCCGCGCGCTTCCACTCTTCCGACGGTCTCTTTCCAATTGTATGACGTTCTCAGGTTGAGCCCCTCGACAAGACATCCGCCCGGGAAACGCATGAATTTCGGATGTAAATCCATAAGGGCTTCCGCCAAATCCTTGCGCATGCGCCCTTGACTCCATTTGGGATCGCCTGCGTGCCAATAATCCGTATCGCCAAAATATATCGAGTCGATTTCAAGCTCGCCTTCGCCCTCGAATACGGCGTAAAAATATCCTATCCCCGTCTTGACAGCCTCGCAAACGGCACTTACCTTTACCCACTCGCCGTACTCGGGAACGGACTCGAATACCGCCGTTCGCGTAAATAGGTTCTCGGCGCCGTCACCGACAAAACACTCCACGTGCCCTTTGTAACCGCCTTTCGGAACGCGCACAAAGCAACTTACCTCGTACACGTGCCCTGCCTTGACTCCCACGGCAGGTTCCTTGGCATGACTGCGACGGTACGGCGAAAACACTCCGTCCCTACCGTTACCGCCGTTGTAACCCGGGTTTATGAGCGTGTATCCCCTCTGCGCCGTGATGTGCGCGTAATGCGGATTGAGCTCTGCAATCGGTTTTTCCGAACGCACGTCAATCACGCCGAAACCCTCCTCGTACCAATGGTTGAGGAAGTCCTCGCCCTCTTTGAGCGTGCGCTTTTTGCGCTTGGCGTGGAACATCTCGCAATAGTAGTACCAAAAGTTCTTGACGTAATCGTAATACGTTTCTTCAAAAGACGGATTTACGATTTGATTGTTGTTGATACCGCCGTCGATGGAAAAGTTGATATCCTCAAAAAATATCCCGTACAACTTCGGGCTGATGGGCTTGGCGTTTGCAATGTCTATTCCGATTTTCATCTTTTCTCCGAATTTGAATAATGGGTACCCGAAACGGTGAATATGGTTGCCTGTACGATATGCGCGTCACTTCGTGACGAGGTAAAGGATAATTTATAATATGTTTGGGGGACAGCTCTTGTCCCCCAAACCCCTCTTCTCATAATTTTCCCCGTTCGCGGCTCCACATAAACCGTATCGAAAAATCTAAGCCCTTACCCCCGCTTCTTCTCTTTGGTGCGTTTGTCATTGATAATCTTCATCTCTTTGGCGGTGATGAGAGTAACGCCGTTCTCCTTTGCCCAGTCTACGCAACCTTGCAATACGACTTTGAGGAAGACGCGCGGAACCTTGACGAGAGTGGCGCAAGCGTCATCGCTGAACTTGACGTCGGAATCGGCGCGGTTGGCGGCGTACTTGACGCTGTTGATGTCCGCTTCCTTGCCGGCGGGAATCTTCTCGGCAATAGGTCTCGAATTGAAGCGCGTATACCAGAAATTGGTGCTGTCACGGTAACCGTAATCGACCGGCACGCGCGGGAATCCGCCTGCCTTAACGCCGTTGATTATGGTGTTGTAGTACTTCTCTTTCATCAAAATCTTGTCGATTTTGAGTATGAAATGGCAACCGAATTTACTCGTAATGCCGTTGAAATCGTGGTACGGCGGTTCGACGCCTTCGAGCTGTCCGATACGCTCTTTGTCCGTGTAAGCGTTCTCCAAAGCGTCGTCCCAGGTACACTCGAACACTTGATATGCCTCTTGTACGACAAGCGGTCTCGCGCCGTCATCTTCGGAAGCAAGCCCCTTTTCCAAAGTAAACTTGCAATCTTTCATTTTTTCTTTGGACGTTTCGCCCGGGAATCCCAAACGAACGGCTTCTTTGAAGTAAGCGCGCTTATCCTCGATGAAGTTCAAGGCGCACTTGCCCGTGCGCAAAATGTTTTGCGCCGTGTTGGAAGAATTGCGGCATTCGAGCAACATCGCGTACCTTGCCTTACCCGCAATGTAGTACGGAAAACACAGGGAATAACTGCCTATGCTTGTCGAGCCGTCTTCTGCCAAAGTCGATATCAGTACCGTGGGCATCGGGAAAAACGCCGACGTCTGATAAAAGTTGTCTACTATGCGTAAATCTTTGAAACTACTCATTTTGCTACCTCCCGTTTTTTACTATTGCGTATTTTGCCACGTATGCCTCGGCGGTTATGCCGAGTTCGGGTATAACCTCTTCGTCCTCATACAGTAGAGTCGCCGCGATGAGAGGCTTGCCTTGACGTTTAGCCTCCTCTACGAGTTGCGCACCGCTCGCGACATACAACACGTCGTCCGCTTTGACTACGCCCACTCCGCCGACTCCGCTTTCGAGAGCCTTCCGAGTACCTTTCAGGACGGACGGCGCAAGGTAAGTCTCGGGCGCTTTGTCCCCGTCGAAATACCTCTTCGCCTTGTCCAAAATCATCTCTACTTCTTCCGCAACCGTCGTTTCCGAGGTGTCCAACACCAAGTCATAGTTGCGATAATCGAACATCCTGACGTTGTAAAGAGCGTTGTAACGGTCGTTTTCCAACCTGCGGCGCTCCAAAAGGGCGTTCATCGCCTCTTCCACGCTTGCGTATTTTTCTTCCTTGGCGACTCTGCCGCCGTAGACTCGCTCCGCCGCAACGCGCGGATTGACCAAAAGATGTACTTTGAGCGCGTCTTCCACAAAGTGCCACGCCATGCGCGAGTCGAACACTACGTTCTTACCGCGCATAGCCTCGGAATACTCTTTGAGTCTGCCGTCGATTATCCTATCGTACTTGTAGTCCGTCTTGCAAAGCTCGTTAAGCTCCAATGTGCTTATGCCGAGCTCCGCCGCGTACTCGCGTTGTATCCTACCGGTATGGAAGAGCTCGAAGCCGTATTCTTCTCTAAGGATACGGCAGACCTCGCTCTTGCCGCTGCCGAGCTGTCCGTTAATGGTTATAAACATTGTTTAGTCGTTCTCCGTGTCGTCTGCGGTGTGCTCTGCTTCCGTGGAGGATTCGGCGTTTTGGGCTACCTCTTCTGCGGATTGGGTATCCGTTACTTGGTTATTTGCGTCGGTCGATTCGCTGTTCTCTTCTTCTTCGTCGTCTCTCGGAGTGAGCGCGACGGATACGACCTTGGCGTCGTCTTTGAGCCTCATGAGTATGACGCCCTTGGTGGCTCTGCCTATCTTGGATATGTCTTCGACTCTCAGCCTTATCATCAATCCGGTATCGGCAATGATTATCACGTCTTGCTTCTCGTCCGGGTTGACGAGCTTCATGCAAACGACGTTTCCGGTCGTTTCGTTGAAGTTCCCCGCCTTGATACCCTTGCCGGCTCTGCCTTGCAAGCGGTATTCTTCTACCGCGGTACGCTTGCCGTAGCCCTTCTCGGTTACGGTTATGACTTCGCCTTCGGGGTTGCGGATTACGCACATATCGACGACGGTTTCGCCTTCGTCCAAAGATATGCTCTTGACGCCCATGGAGCCTCTGCCGGTCTTGCGAACGTCGGCTTCGGAGAACCTTATGCACTTGCCGGAGGAGCCTGCAAGCAAAATCTCGGCGTTGCCGTCGGTAAGCTCGGCTGCCAACATTTGGTCGCCTTCGGCGAGGGTAATGGCAATCTTGCCGTTGGCGCGAATGCGCTCGAATTCTTTGAGTTCGGTCTTTTTGATGAGTCCGTTGCGCGTTGCCATCATCAGATAGCCTTCGGAGTAGTCCTTGACGGGCATAAACGCGGTTATCTTCTCATCGCCGGCAAGCGGTAAGAGGTTGACCATGGCTCTGCCTTTGGCGTTCCTTTGCGCTTCCGGAATCTCATAGGCTTTCAGGCAATACACCTTGCCGGAGTTGGAGAAGAACAACAAGTCGTCGTGGCTATGGCAAACGAACATCTTGGATACGAAATCCTCTTCCTTAGCCTTGTGCGCGGTAATGCCCACTCCGCCACGGTTTTGCGCCTTGTACTCGTTCACTCCGAGCCTCTTGACGTATCCGCTGTAAGTCGCGGTAATGACGACGTCCTCTTTGGGAATGAGGTCGGCAATATCTATTTCGCCTATGTCGTAGCTGAGCTCGGAACGGCGCGGTTGATTGTATTTGTTCTTGACTTCGGTAAGTTCGGTTTTGATAATCTCGTTGACTCTCTCGGGGCGCGCGAGTATATCTTTGTAGTCGTTGATGCTTATTTCGATGGCGTCGAGTTCTTCCTTGATTTTCTCCACTTCGAGAGCGTTCAAACGCGCAAGTTTCATGTCCAAAATAGCGTTCGCTTGCTTCTCGCTGAGTTCGAACCTACTCATCAACGAATCTCTTGCCGTCGGAGTGTCCTTAGAAGAGCGTATAACGGCTATTACTTCGTCTATATTGGCAAGCGCGATGACCAAGCCGCGTAGGATGTGATCGCGCTCGTTTGCCTTGTTAAGAAGGTAAGTCGTGCGTCTGACGATGACGTTCACTTGGTGTTTGACGTAGGCGGCAAGCAGCTCTTTGAGGTTCATGACCTTGGGAGTGCCGTCGTCTAAGGCAAGGAAGGTTATGCCGGTGCTTACTTGCAAGTTGGTTTGCTTGTAGAGCGTGTTGAGTACGACTTGGGGGCTGGCGTCACGTTTGAGCACGATGACTATGCGCATGCCGAAACGGTCGGATTCTTCCCTTACGTCCGAGATACCGTCTATCTTTTTGTCTTTGACTTGGTCGGCGATACTCTTAATCAGCACGGCTTTGTTTACTTGGTAAGGAATCTCGGTAACGATAATGCAATTCTTGCCGTTGATTTCCTCCACGTTGCAACGCGAACGAATAACCACGCCGCCTTTACCGGTACGGTACGCCTGCTTGATGGCGGCTCTGCCGAGTACCAACGCGCCCGTCGGGAAGTCGGGAGCCGGGATGTACTCTATGAGTTCGTCCACGGTTATGTCGGGATTGTCTATAAGAGCGATGGTGCCGTCGATTACCTCGCCGAGGTTGTGAGGCGGTATGCTTGTCGCCATACCTACGGCAATGCCTTCCGCGCCGTTGACGAGCAGGTTCGGGAACCTTGCCGGGAGTACGGTCGGTTGCATGAGGGTATCGTCGAAGTTCGGGTAGAAGTCTACCGTATCTTTGTCTATGTCGCGTATGAGTTCGCCGGCTATCTTGCTGAGCCTTGCTTCCGTATACCTCTGAGCCGCGGCAGGGTGCCCGTCTACCGAGCCGAAGTTGCCGTGCCCGTCTACGAGAGGATAGTTGATGGAAAAGTCTTGCGCAAGCCTTACCAACGCTTCATATACGGACGAATCGCCGTGCGGATGGTATTTACCGAGGACTTCACCGACGATACGAGCGCACTTCTTATGCGGTTTGTCGTAGGTATTACCCATGTCGTTCATCGCAAACAAAATACGGCGATGTACGGGCTTTAAGCCGTCCCTTACGTCCGGTATCGCACGGCTGACGTTTACAGCCATTGCGTAGGCGATAAAGGACTTGCTCATCTCCTCGACCAAGGGCGCTTGAATTATCTTGGTCTTGGAAAGTATCTCTTTGATTTTTTGTATATCGAGTCTGGATTTGCTTGCCATATTATACGTCTAACTCCTTTACCAATTTGGCGTTTTGTTCTATGAACGCTCTGCGGAGCTCGGGTTCCTCGCCCATGAGCAAACTGAATATACTATCGGCAGCTTCGGCGTCGTCCACGGTAACCTGCAAGAGGGTACGCGTTTCGGGATCCATAGTCGTTTCGTAGAGTTGCACGGCGTTCATTTCGCCGAGACCTTTGTAGCGTTGCAAATCGTACTTGGCTCCGCCGAGATTCTCCTGATACTCTTTGAGCTCGACGTCGGAATACAAATACTTCTCTTCCTTGCCCTTAGTCACTTTGTACAGCGGAGGAAGCGCGATGTATACGTGCCCTTGCTCTACAAGCGGACGCATGAAGCGGTAGAAGAAAGTCAAAAGCAATATTCTGATGTGACTGCCGTCGACATCGGCATCCGTCATGCAGATAATGCGGTCGTAACGACGTTTGGTTATATCGAAGTCCTCCTTGTATCCGCAACCGAAAGCTTTGATCATGGCTTTGATTTCTTCATTGTCGAGGACGCGGTGGAGTCTTGCTTTCTCAACGTTCAAAATTTTACCGCGCAGAGGAAGTATCGCTTGGATTTGACGATCCCTTCCGTTACACGCGGTACCGCCTGCGGAATCGCCCTCTACGAGGAATATTTCGCAGTTCTCGGGGTTGGTATCCGAACAGTCGGAGAGTTTGCCGGGGAGACTCATTCCGTCCATTACGCCCTTGCGGAAGCTCTCGCGCGCCTTACGCGCCGCCTCACGCGCTCTTTGGGCTGTCAGCGACTTATTTATCAGCTCCTTGGCTATCTTGGGATTCTCCTCGAAATACTCGCCGAGCTTGGCTTGTACGATTTTGCTTACAACGGCACGCATCTCCGCGTTGCCGAGCTTGGTCTTGGTCTGCCCTTCGAACTGAGGTTCGGGAAGCTTGACCGAAAGCACGCACACCAAACCCTCTCTGACGTCGTCACCGCTGAGTTTTTCGGTTTCTTTGAGGATTTTGTTGGCTTGACCGTAGTCGTTGATAACCTTTGTCAGAGCGGCTTTGAAGCCGTCTACGTGCATACCGCCTTCTTCGGTATTGATGTTGTTTGCAAAAGCAAATATCTTCTCGTCATAGCCGGTGTTGTATTGCATGGCTATTTCGACGATGTCGTCTTGTACGGTTTCCTCTATGTAGAAAGTCTCCGGGAAAACCGTTTCCCTCCCGGCGTTGAGTTGCTCCACAAAGTGCTTGATACCGCCTTCGTAGCAGAAAAGCTCTTTGCGCTCCTGCCCTTCGCGTTGGTCCTCGAGGGTGATTTTGAGCCCCTTGTTGAGGTAGGCAAGCTCACGCAACCTTACGCGCATGATGTCGTATTGGAAGATGATGCTGTCGAATATCTCGTCATCCGGGAAGAACGTCACTTCGGTACCCGTTTCGTCCGTATCGCCGATAATCTGCAAAGCGCGTTGGGGGATACCGCGGTTGAATACCTGCTTATAGATATGTCCGTTCTGGTAGACCACCACTTCGAGCCACTCGGAAAGCGCGTTAACGCAGGATACGCCCACGCCGTGCAGACCGCCGCTTATTTTGTAACCGCCGCTGCCGAACTTACCGCCCGCGTGTAGCTTGGTTAAAACGACCTCTACCGCCGATTTGCCTTCCTTAGGTATAATTCCCGTAGGGATACCTCTTCCGTTATCTCTGACGCGAACCGCGCCGTTATTGAGTATGGTTACCTCTATGTGGGTGCAATAGCCGGCGAGAGCTTCGTCGATGGAATTATCGACAACCTCGGTGACAAGGTGATGCAGTCCCTTTATGTCCGTGGTGCCGATGTACATGCCCGGTCTTTTGCGAACGGGTTCAAGCCCTTCGAGAACCTGAATGTCCGCTTCGCCGTAGCTGTGATTGATTTTTTCAGCCATTGTTCGACTCCTATAAAAAGTTTTGCGTATACATTATAGCACACAATATTATTTATGTATAGTATATTTACTAAATTACTATATATAAACTTAGCGCGCGTGCGTACGTACGCGCCGTATTTACGGGTGATTTACGCCATTAAAAAGTAAACATATATTACCCTCCATACAGCAATAGTACTCCTAAGGAATAAGGTAAAAAGAAAAAGTTTTTAACGGCTTTTGCAAAAACGTCGACTACCGTACGTCAGATATACGCAACCTCGCGGTTGCGGTGATATACATCGCCTACGGCGACGGTGATATACACG
>CAVIFU010000051.1:0-9103 GCA_963642145.1 Ruminococcus bicirculans (ex Wegman et al. 2014) | reverse complement strand
CAATAGCACTCTGCGCACAAAAAATTATACATCGGGATTTTTGCGATATAACTCCCACCCACCCACCCTAAATGTAGAGTGAAGAGTTGAGAGTGAAGAGTGGAGGGTGAAGTTTTGGATTCTTAAGTCACAACAATTTTACATATCCTTTTTCGGCTCCGTATGACTATATAATATTTTATATATCGATATATAAATTACCATAAAAATAGGAATCGCTCTTGAAAAGGGTTTGTTTTTATTATATAATAAGTGCACAAAATAAAATAAATAGAGGACTTAAGATGGACGAAATTTATAATCCCTTGTTTACGCCTTGGAAGATAGGCAATGTAGAAATCAAAAACAGAATAGTTATGACCTCTATGGGAGGAACATCCATATTCGGATGGATGGAACCCAACCATTTTGACGAAGAGGCAGCCAAATTCTTATTGGAAAGAGCCAAAAACAACGTCGGACTGATTCTTCCCGGCATTGCGCCTATCCGCGATATATTGCTCGGCAAGTGGCTGTATCAGGGCAAAGCCAAATTCAAAAAGCTCAAGGAATTTATGGACGAGTTCCACAAGACCGGCGCGAAGATGTTCGTACAGCTCACGGCGGGGTTCGGCAGATCTCTTGCCATAAACGACATCATGATTAAGGCGCTCCAAAACAAGGCGCTTGCCGCCGTCCTTAAACCCGCTCTTGACGTAAGTTATCTTACCGCGAGCGCGTCGGCAACTCCCAACCGCTGGTATGACGAGGTATATTCTCGTCCGTTGACCGTCAAGGAAATCAAAGAGATGGTAGAAGCCTTTGCAAAGACAGCCAAGCTTTGCATGGACGCCGGCGTAGACGGAGTGGAAATACACGCCGTACACGAGGGCTATTTGCTCGACCAATTCACAATGAAGTACACCAATCTGCGTACCGACGAGTACGGCGGATCGTTCGAGAACAGATACCGTTTCCCCGTAGAGATAGTCAAGGCTATCAAAGCGGTATGCGGCAAAGACTTCCCCGTATCGCTCCGTTACTCGGTGGTATCCAAAACCAAAGGGTTCGGCAAGGGCGCGCTTCCCGGCGAGGACTACGTCGAAGTAGGCAGAGATATGGAAGAAAGCGAACGCGCCGCCAAGTATTTGCAAGATGCCGGTTACGACATGCTCAACTGCGATAACGGCACATATGACGCGTGGTATTGGGCGCATCCGGCTCCGTACATGCCGGAGAACTGCAATTTGGCGGAAGTCGCGCACATCAAAAAGTTTGTTGATATTCCCGTCGTATGCGCGGGCAGGATGACTCCGGAAGTAGGCGCCAAAGCCATAGCGGACGGCGATATAGACGCAATGGGCGTAGCAAGGCAATTCCTTGCCGATCCCGAGTGGATAACCAAGTTCTTGAAGGGCGATACCGCGTCCATACGTCCGTGCATTTGCTGCCATAACGCCTGCTTCAACATGGCGCACTACAACGGCGTGGGCAACGATCAAACTCTCTCGGATAACGCCGGTATGGCGCGTTGCGCGTTGAATCCCGAAACGATGCAATCCAAGAAGTACAAAATCGTACCTGCCAAAAAGATTAAGAACGTAGCCGTAATAGGCGGTGGTATAGGCGGTATGGAAACGGCGCGCGTGCTGGCTCTCCGCGGACACAAAGTCACCGTATACGAAAAGAGCGGCAGGCTCGGTGGCGTATTTGTCGCGGCGGCGGCTCCCTCTTTCAAAGAAAAGGACAAAGAGCTCATTCGTTGGTACGAAAAGGAAATGGCGGAAAATCCCAATATTACCGTCAAGCTCAACTCCGAGGTTAAAGATATAACCGCGCTCGGCGCAGACGAAGTGGTGGTCGCCACGGGCTCGGTACCGCGCAAGCTCCGCGTCAAGGGCGCAGAGAAAGCCATCGAGGCTTGCGACTATTTGTACGGCAAGGAAGTAGGGCACAAAGTTATCGTTATCGGCGGCGGACTTACCGGTTGTGAAATCGCGCTCGATTTGTACAACAAGGGTCACGAAGTAGCCATAGTGGAGATGAAGAACGATTTGATAGCGGTCAAGGGCGTATGCCTTGCGAACAGCTCCTATTTACGCGACTTCTTTGCGCTCCACAACGACAAAGTGGATGTCAGGCTCAATACCGCTCTCAAAGAAATTACGGATAACGGCGTAATCGTGGCGGATAAGTCCGGCGCGACTTCCGAGATTAAGGGAGATTCCGTCATTCTCTCGGTAGGATATATCCCGGCGCCCGTATCCACCGAAGCCAAGCTTGTAGGCGACTGCAACGGCATAGGCAACCTACGCACCGTAATATGGCGCGCGTGGGACGTAGCCATGAAAATATAGGAGGTCCATATGGAACTTACAAGAGAACAACAAGCTATCCTTAACGGCGAACAAGGCGAGGTCATGGCTAAGATAATGAAGACCTTAGTCATGTACGGCGAAACGTTCGGCGCAACCAAGATGGTGCCCGTTACGTCCAAGTACGGACACATCGTCACGAGCTTTGGCGTAATAGTAATCAAAGGCGTTTTCAAACTCATGGACGAACTCGTCGACGCCAAGGTAGCCACCAAACAAAAGTTTACCGCAGACCCTCGTCCGTGCGACAAAAACGTGCCTAAGAACCTATTGCAAGACATAGTCTTTAAGGTGATGTACGGACCGCAAAAGGGATACGAGAAGCAACTCAAAGAGATAGGACTCCTCAACGACAACGCGTTTACATGCGCATGCTATTTCAAGGAAGTAGGCAACCGCCCCAAGAAGGGCGACATACTCTCTTGGGCAGAGTCGAGCGCCGTCAACTACGCCAACTCCGTATTGGGAGCAAGGTGCAACAGGAATTCCGGCATAATCGAGATGTTCGGCAGCATCGTAGGGTACGTGCCGTACTTCGGACTGCTTACGGATGAAGGACGTCAAGCCTCCTGGATAGTGGAAATCAAGACTACCAAACGCCCGGAAGCGCAACTTTTGGGTTCCGCAATCGGCATGAAGGTATTGGAAGATGTGCCGTACATCAAAGGCTTGGATAAGTGGATCGGTACAGAGCTCAACGACGACGCCACCACCTATTTGAAGGACTTCGGCGCGGCGACGGCCTCCAACGGCTCCGTAGGACTGTACCACATCGACAACCTTACTCCGGAAGCCAAAGAGCAAGGCGAAAGCCTTATTCGCCCGGACGCCAAAGTGTACGTCGTGGACGACGCCGAACTCGAAAGAGTCAAAGCGAGCTATCCCTGCATCTGGAAGGATCCCTCGGCAAAGCCCAAGCTTTGCTTCATGGGTTGCCCCCACATGACGCTTGCGCAGCTACACGATTGGACGGATAAACTCACCGCAACGCTTGCAGCCAAGGGACGTAAAAAAGTTGCCATCAAGACGGTGTTCACGTCCGCGCCCGATGTAATCGCGGAATTCAACAAGACGGAAGACGCCGCCAAACTCAAAAAAGCAGGCGTAGTGCTCTCTTACATTTGCCCGTTGATGTACATGAACAATCCTCTGTGCGCGAAGATGCCCGTAATCACCAACTCCAACAAGCTCCGCACATATACTTCCGCAAGGTACTATACGGACGCGGAAATTCTTGATCAAATCACGGGAGGTAAAAGATAATGGAAAAAGTTTTCAAAGGACGCGTCGTAGTCCCGGGAACGGCAAAGCTCCAAGCCCTTGTTTCCCACGGCGGATTTAACACTCTTGCGTCTTTCAAGGACTGCAAAGAGGGCAAAAATATATGCACCGACCAAAACAACAAAGACCTTTACGGTAAATCCACCGTAGGCGTTGCGCTCTGCCTACCGCAAACGATAGGATCTACCACCGGCGGTATGGTCTTGTACAACTCCGCCGTAATAGGATGCAATCCGGGCGCGTTATTGTTCTCCAATCCCATCGATTCTTTGGCGGCCGCCGGCGCGATACTCGCTTCCGTATGGACTCCCAACAGCATGCCCACGATAGACAATCTCGGGGACGAATTCCTGAATTACGTCAAAGACGGCATGACGGTGGAGATAAAGAATGACGGCACCGTAGTGGTCAGCGCGTAAAGTAAAATACATACGCAACCTCGCGGTTGCGGTGATATGCACTGCCTGACGGCAGCGGTGATATACACGTCACTTCGTGCCGCGGTGATATACACCGCCGTGCCAATGGCGTATATAACCATGTAGTGGTGTGCATACAAAAATAACAGGGCTCTTAGCCCTGTTATTTTTTGTCCGCTACGTTGGGAGAGAAGATTAGATTTTCAGATGGTTTTGTGAGGAGAGTAGCGGACGTGCGCGGGAGGAGGGGGATTTCCGCGCAGTTTAAGCATTTTATTCACCGAGCACCGTGCCGTTTGCGAGGGTAACGGTGTAACCGTTATAGTTTATCGTGCCGTTGTTGGTGAGGCTCGATATTACCGCGTTGCCGGTGAGGTTCCATACGGCGCCTTCTTCTATAATTACCATGGCGTTGTTAGAGGTCGCTTCGCCGGCGGCGTTCTCTTCTATGGTAACGGTGCCGTTCAGTACCGTGCCCGATTTCATTGTCAAATCGATGGTGGAGATGGAGTCAACCACGATATCGCCGTCCACGGTTTGATTTTCGAGCGTTACGACGGCGCTTGCGCCGTTACTGCCTGCCGTGCCCCAGCCGTTGGAAGCGTCGTTGCCGCTTACGCGCATGAATATGCCGTCCGAGTCGTTGTTTACGACGGTAACGCCGTTTAGGCTGATGATGGCGTCGGTGTTGGTTACGTAGAACATGTCGCCTGCGTTGCCGGTGAGGCTACCGCCCGTCATCGAGAAAAAGGAGGTTCCTACCGCGGCGTCACCGGACATCGATTGGTAAATCATGACGTTGTGGAGGTTGATTTTGGCACTTGCGCCGTTTTCGGACATGTTGCCGTAGACAACGCAGTCGGTAAGGGTTATGGAGTTTTTGCCTTCTATTACGAGGGCTTCCGAGCCGTTGGCGGTAAGGGTTGCGCCCGTCACGGTGATGGTTGCGGTTGAGTATACGGCGGGCGAGTTGTTGCCGTTTGTTGTGTAGGTGCCGCCGTCTACGTTTACGGTGCCGCCGCCTCTGTCGGAGCGGATCGCCGCGGAAGAATTGCCGGATGTGGTAATTGTCAAATTATTGGCGTTTGTGGTACCGCCACCCGTAGTTTGGATACCGCCGGAGTTATCTTGCGTAGTAACTATGGTTACGTCGCTTACCGTTACCACGGTGCCCGTGCCGTAGGAGAAAATGCCGTTTCCGTTCTTAGCCGAGCTCGATACGGTGCCGCCCGTTATGGTGAGGTTTGCGCCGTTTGTTGCGAGGATGCAGGCGTTGACTCCGTAGAAGTCGCCGTTTTCGGTATTGGAGGAGGCGCCGCCCGTTTTGCTTGCCGTGATGTTACCGATAACTACCGTTGCGCCGTCTATGCGGAGAGCGTTTTCGTTGTCGCCGGAGGAGGTGTATTCGACGTCCGCGAGGGTGGAGTCTTCCGTTACGGTATTGGCGCTGTCGCCTTGTTCAACGGTACCGGAGTTACCGCCGTCCGGGGGATTACCGCCGTTGCCGCCGTCCGGAGGATTGCCGCCGCCGGTAAGAGTTACTATTTGCGCTTTGCTTACCGCGCCGTCGGAGCCGAAGCTTATCGTCAGGATGTCGCCGACTTCCAAGTCGCTTGCGCTTATTGTCGTGTTGCCTTCCGTGATGCCGACGCCTTCGAGGTTGACGGTTAGCGTTACGGTGCCTTCCGTGAAGGTTTGTCCCATATTGCCGCCGCCCATGTTCCCGGGTTGTCCGCCGTTTGGTTGTCCGCCGCTCGGTTGTTCACCGTTCGGGAGTTCGGGAGGAGTCGAGCCGTCCGTTGTGGAGTCGCTTGTGCCGGAGGGGAGTTCCGGGGGCGCGGATTGGCTACCGCTTTGGGGCCCGCTCGTATCGCCCGAGGGTTTGGCGGGAGGATTGCCTTGGTTGCCGCTTTGAGCGGTTCCCGATTGGTCTGAGGGCATTTCGGGAGGCGTTCCACCCATATTGCCGCCCATGTCGCCGGAGTTACTGCTTGAGAGTTCTCCGAGTGTCAGTGTTACCGAGTTTCCGTCAATGTTCGTAATTTTGCCTGTAACCGTGCTCCCTGCGTAGCTTGTGCCGGTATTTTTGTCCGTGCAAGCCGCGAGCGATATACCGAGTACGAGTATGCACGCTATTGCGATAATTGTCGTGAAGAATCTCTTTGTGCGTTTCGTTTTGATTTCGGTCTTCATGGTTATTCTCCTTATATATTCCAGCTTACGCCGTTAGAATCTAATGTGTAGCTTCCGGAAGTTGCGCTGCTAATCGTTGCCGAGGTGCTGCCGAGCACTACTACGAAAGCGTTGATTTGTATAGGACTTTGGATAGTTGCTATGTCGCTTACCACGAGGTATCCGTTTTTGGAAAGCGTTACGTTTGCGGTTTTGCCTATCGAGGAGACGGAGGGGGAGCTCATTGTGGACTCGTTGCTCATGCCTCCCGCGATGCCTATGGCTACCACATATCCGCCGGTGTACTTATATCCGCGTTCGGTGTCGATGGAGGAATCGGCTCTGCCGTAAGAGATTATTACCGATTTGCCGCCCGAGAACAGTATACCGTCGTAGGAATCGGTGCTGTTGGAGTCAACGCCGTCACCGCCGGCGTAAACATAGAGTTCGCCGCCCGAGATGATTATGCTTTCTCCGCTCGTCCCGGTGCCGTTGATACCGTCGTCGGAAGATACAACCGATACCTTGCCTCCGGATATTTCCACTACCGCGCCTTCGACGCCTTCGTAGCTGCCGGTTATGTTTATCGTACCTCCTGAGATTGTCGCCTTGCCGTCCGCGTGGATGGCGTCGTCGTTGGAGTATAGGGTAAGCGTGCCTGCGGTTATCGTCACGTCACCGGTAGGGGTTGCGCCCGATTCGAGAGTAACGTCGCTGTTAGCGTGGATGGCGTCGTCGTAGGCTTTGACGAAGATCGTACCGCCGCTTATCGTTACGGAGTTATCGGCTTTGATGCCCTTGGTGGAGTAATCGCCTTTGTCCGTATTGCCTTCTTGCATACCGCCCATTCCTCCGGGACCTCCGGTAGTCGTGGTGTAGTTCGTCCAGGAGAGGTTGCCTCTGCTTACGTTAAAGTATAACGTATCGTAGTTTTCGTTGACGGCTGTCTCGGAAGAAGCTCTGTAATAGCTCGAGTCTTGCCCTTGCTCTTGCGCGGAGGTGTAGGCGTATACCTTCAAGCTTGCGTAGCCCGAGGGCTTTTCCAATTCATAGTAGTAAACGTTGCTTCTGCCGTTGCTTACCGTCTTGTAGGAAGAGGAATTCACCCAAACGCCGTCGTCCGCGTCGTTGAAGTAGTAGATCGAGTATTTGTAAGCGGTGGTAGTCGCCTTGATGTAGTAGATGCCGTCGGATACGGAAGTAACTTCTTCGGAATATTCCGAGTACTTATCCGTGTACACGTTCACTTCCCCTCCGGAGACGGTCACATCGAATGCCGCGTCGATACCGTCGCATGCGGCGTATATATCGATTTTGCCGTCCGTTATGACGATACTGCCTTTTTGGTTGCCCTTGTTGCTGAGGGAGGAGTTCGACGTCTTTATGCCGTCGCCCTGCCTTGCGATAAGGGTGAGCGTGCCGGATTCGATGGTTACGCCGTCGTTACCTTTGAGCGCGTTATCCTTGACGTTGACTTTGAGAGTCAAATTCTTGACCTCGAGGTCGTCTTTGGAGTGAATGCCGTTGTTGTTCGCGGAGTAAACGGTGAGCTCGCCTTTACCTTTGAGCCCGAGGTCGCATACGCTGTAAATTGCGCCTTTGAGATCTTCTTGCTCTTCGCGATTATCGGTTATCGAGTTCACGGTGCTCTTCTTGGCGGAGATTTCCGCGTTGTCTGCGCTAAGAATGTAGATAGGGCAGTTCGTCTCGGATACAAGGTCGAATCCGTTGAGGTTGAGTACCATATTGTTGTCGTCCGTTACGTCGAACACGAGAGAACCGAAATAGCTTCCGCTTACGTCAAATTCAAGGTCTTCCGCGCTTGCTTCGGCGTATGTCAGGGTGAGAGTACCCGTCTCTTGGTCGATGGAGTAGGTTGCGCCTTGCGGATAGGTTACGGTCGCCACATACCTCGCGTCGGACTCGCGGTGCGCCACGGTTATGGTGGTTTCATCTGTTTCGGTAACCTTATAGCTAAGTACGGTAGCCTCTATGTACCACTTAACGCTTATATCGTCCGTGGTGCCGTCGGACCAAGCATAGTTTGTTTTGTCGGTGATGCTTAGCGTGAGGGTGTATTCGCCGAGCTCCGTTGCGGTGTTACCGCTTATCTCGGTAACGCCCTCTACGTACTCAACCGGTATGTATGTGATAAGCTCCCCGGTATAAAGTACTTCGTCACCGTCTACCGGCATATCGAGTTTTTTGGGAGTTACGGTTACGCTTAGGGTTACCTCGTCGTAACTTGCGTATCCCACGGTTACGGTGTAGTCGCCAACCGCCTTTCCGCTTACGTCTTGGCTTAGAACGTAATCGGTAACGGTGACTTCCGTGCCGTCGCTGTACACGGCTTTCACGGTGACGGCGTCTTTTATCGAGTCGCCGTACTCAACGCTTATTGTCGCGCCGCCGACGTATTCCGTATCGCCGACATAGATTTTGTATCCCGTGACGTATGCGGCGGAAGTGCTTTCCGTATCGGTAGCGGAAGAATCGCTATCCTTATTATTACTGTTCGTGCAAGATACCGCAAACAGGCATCCCGTCAGAACCAAACATATAACCAACATAACGCATATGAATTTTTTCATAATATGCTCCTTTCGGCTAAGCCGATATCTTTTATGCTTCGATTATATGCATGCAACCTAAAACGAACCTAAAAAAACAAAAAATTCTAAATAATTTTTTAGCGAAGATTTACTTTTGTGCCTAAGGTCCCCACCCGCCATTAAGAATGACATACATCGCTTGCGCGACGGTGATATACGCAAGCGGTGCTTGCGGTGATATACACTGCCTGACGGCAGCGGTGATATACACGTCCCGTTGGGACGCGGTAAAGGATAATTTGATTAGAAATACCTAATATATACT
>CAVIFU010000050.1:0-9248 GCA_963642145.1 Ruminococcus bicirculans (ex Wegman et al. 2014) | reverse complement strand
CCGCGTCCCACCGGGACGTGTATATCACCGCGCGACAGCGCGCATATCACCGTCGCCGGCACGGCGATGTATATCACCGCGCAGGGCGCGTATATCTCATTTCCTATTGCAATGCGCGCGCGTGTATGTTATAATTACAGCGGAGAGACGGAAAGGGCGCTATGCTTAGAGCTAAAAAATACTCGTTCATATTGATACTTGCGCTACTTGCGGTAGCTTGCGCCGTCGCGTGTAGTTCTGTTTTTGCGCCCTCGCGGACGGCTTGCGCCGCCGATGACGTGATATATATTTCTTCCGAGTCCGATTTTGTCAATTTCTACACGACATGCGCCGTCACCTTGTCCGATGGCAAAAAGTACGTGCTTACAACGGATATTTACCTCGGAAGATACTTTGACTCCATAGGCGAAATGCCCGAAGAATTGCCTTTCGCCGGCGAACTTGACGGCAACGGACACGCGATAGTGGGTTACACCGGTACGCACTCGTTTTTCGGATCTATTTCGAGCGGAGCGGTTGTCAAAAACCTCAAATTTATCGGCGCCAACGTCACCGCAAGCGTCGATGACGGCATTTTCGTCAAATACAATTACGGCACGATTCAATCTTTAACCGTTACCGGCAGTGCTTCCGGCACGTCGATCGCCGGCATTGCCGAATATAATTACGGCACGATATCGGATTCCGTGGCGATTGTCGATCTCAGCGGCGATACGGTCGCCGCAATAGCTCTTGTCAACAGAAATTCCGGCACTATTTCCGGTACGAGGCATCCTTCTTCGGACGGGTACGCGGGAGTCATTTCCGACGAGGGCGAGTACGTCAGCCCGAAGGAAGACCTTATTGCCGATCAAAAAATATCCGATTATCCCGAACTTTTGTGGTATTTGCGCTACTATATCGATTGTAAAGCAAACGACATCACCCCAAATCAAGCCACCCAAACAAATTACATCAACCTCTACAACACACCGCTCGAGTCGAGCGTTACCGGAGCTCTTACCGCTCTTTCCGCAGGCAAAGGCGAACTCATCCTCAACTACACCGGCTACTACAACGCCACGCGCGTGCTTGGCGCGGACGTCATCTCGGATTATTCCGGCGCGCAATCGGCGCAAGCCGTGACCGCAATGGGGCCGAGTGAACTTAAAGGCAGCGGCACCTCGTCGGATCCCTACGTCATCAACGAAGTTTCGGAACTTGCCGTCATAGGCAGTTTGGACGGCGCTCCTTACGTAAAACTCGGCTGTGATATAGATTTATGGTACGTCGCAGGCACATTCTTTAAGCCCGCAGGCACCGCTTGGATAGAGACGTTTAACGGTACGTTTGACGGCAATGGGTATACCGTAAGCGGACTTTTGGGAACCCAATTGTTCGGAAACATTGCAAGCGGTGCAACCGTCAAGAATCTCACCGTCATAGGCACGTCGAGCGGTGCATTGCTCGGAAACACCGTTTCGGGCGCCGTGAGCGACATCACCGTCAAAGGCAACGCCCCTTACGCGATAGGCACGCTTAACGGCAGTTTGAGCTATGCGGACGTTGACATATCCGGCGCCGTGATTTCGACGTCCGGAGCCGATTCGAGCATATATCATGTCCGTAATTACGGCGAGTCTTTTGTAAAGGACTTAGCTCTCGGCACCGTTTCCGATTCGCTTAACATTTCTTCAACGTCAACGTCGACGTTCAATGCAAACGCGCGCAATTCCGTTTGTTTTGCAGAGGATACCGTCACTTATACGCAGGATACCGACGTTTATTCCCTTGTGACGTTGGACAAAACTGACTCATTCAAGCTTTGCACCACTGGTTGGACGTTCGGCAAGGCATGCGGCTGGGGATATCCCGTGAGCGGCGGAGAAAACGATATTCCCGCGTTAGTTTTCCCGAGCGACAACATCGACTACAAAAAAGTTTCGTCCTTCCCGACCGGCGTGACAGCCCAAGGCGTGTACGGCGACTCCGTAAGGACGGATACGATTCCCGTCGATCCGGATTCGTCAGGTAACTTGACAAAAACATCGGTCGAGGAGCTGATCCTCGACGTCGTGCCGTACTCCGTGCGCAAGGCGCTCGAAGCGGATGCCGTTTCGTTCAAGTGGTATCGGTCAAACGGCACCGAGCACAAAGACGCCGCTTTCGATTACGCGGCAGGAGATTCCGAGCTTGAAGTTTATCTCGAAACCGATTACTACTACGTAACCGGTTTGCTGACGATAGATTCCGGCAACGTCGGAAACCTTACTTACACGTGTGTGCGCTACGGCATGGATAGCGCGTACTTGGAGGAGAAATTCAAATTCAATTCCCTCCGCGTAACGTTTATGGACGTGTTCGGTTTTACGGAAAAGTCAATTGACGGCGATAATTACGCGTTATACGGCGATTATTATTTGGCGTTTGACGGCGTCAGTATCGAGTTATTCAAGGGCGACGAGTCTCTCAACGGCTTCGTTACCACGGAGGGCGAGTATACCATGCGCGTCACGGTTGCGCCCGCATCGGAATGTACGGGAGCGAGATTTATCGGCAAATACACCGTCACGAAAGGCAAAATCGACTTGGACGGATACAAAGTAGCGAGCAGTTTGGGCGGTCTTGACGAGGATTCCGCCCTCGAATACGTCGGCGCGGGCTCAACCTTCAATCCGACGTTTACTTTGGCAAGTCTCAGACGCAAGGGCGTGAGCTACTCGTATTCGGTCGAGTCTTTGCTTAGAAGTAACGGCACAACCGAGTCTTGGAATTACATATCGGAAGCCGGCGAATATACCGTCACGCTCCGAGTATCCGTCAGCGGCTATCTTCCTTACGACAGGGAATTCAAGTTCTACGTTAAGCGCAAGAACGTTACCGTTTCTCCCACTTTGGGATCCGAAAACATAGCTTTTGGTGGCGATTGTCCCGATGTTTATTATCGTAGCGCGTTGGGTGACGACGCCGCCACGCGGAGCATACTCGGCGGATTGTATTACGTTACGGACTATGTTAAGTATTCCGCTGCCGGTACGCAGTACGCGGTGAGCGTGCGCGCGGACGAAAGCAAAATGAGCTTAAATTACACCGTTACGCCCGGGACCGACGCGTACTTCACTGTTAGGCCCGTAGACATCGACTACACGGAATGCGGATTTTTTAGTAGCGAGATCGTCTATGACGGCGCGGCGCATGTAGTAGCTGTAGATACGTCCGCATTCAAGCTTGTATCGGGAGACTCCCACACGTACACGTATACGATTACCTATTCGTACAACGGAACCGAGCAGTCCGAGCCGTTCAAGTTTACGTCGGCAGGCGAATACGCAAATCTTACGGCGGTGGTTACGCCGAATACCAAGAACTACAAGGCGTTTACGATTCGCGGAGTCACTCTTTCCGTCAAGCCCGTGAGCGTCAAGATAATAGCGTCTGACGTCAAGGTCAACTACAACGAGCAAGCCGTGTATACGGCAAGCATAGTGCGTTCCGACGGCATCGCGGATATAACGGAAGACTACGAGGAGCAAGTCGTTCTCGGCAGAGATTTTACCTTGACTTCCGATTACCAACCGGGCACGCAAGCCGGCACGACGCACGCAATATCGGTAGAAGTCATCAATGAGCGCGTAGGCAATTACCTTATTACCGAGACGGTCGGTGGCACTCTGAGCGTAGGCAAAAAGAGTTATGCGCTGAACGTATCTACCGAGTACCTCTACACGGGTAAGCCGGTTGAACTTGACTTCAACGGCGAAGAGCCCGTCATGCAGGAGGGCTACCCCAAATACTATTATGTTACCGGCGGAGTGGCGTACGCTATGGAAGGCGCGCCTATCGACGTCAACGACGCAACGCGCATTTATCGCGCCGAGATCAAAACTCAAGAGACGGACGAGTATTACGCCGGGAGCAAGACGGTTGATTTCAACATAACCTCCATCGATTTTGACGGCGGCAACGTCTACATATTCAACAATAACCAAAAGGTTGCCTTCAACGGCGATTACACCGCGACATACAACGGTATCGGCTATTACATCGACGTGGACAGAAGCGCGCTTCCGGAGGGCGCAAGCTTTGTGTGGAGCTATACTTACGAGATATATTCGGACGGCAAGTGGGTCGAGGAGACAGTCGAGAGTAGCTCTCCGAGCTTCAACGAACCCGTTAAGATCCGAAATGTGGTAATCACGGCAAAGGACAACCGCCACAATTACAAAGATTATTCGGTATTGAGCGCGCAAGGGGCTGTTTTTACCGTTGCGGCGCGCGAAATAAAGCACGTTACGCCGGACGCGCTCTACTACAAGGAGAAAAACTACACCGTCGAAGAGCTTATAAACATAATCAACTGTTTGGATTACGTAGAAGGTTACGCGCCGCTTGAAAATGACGCGGACAAAATCAAATACGACGTGACGATAAGCGCGCCGATAATCAATCCCGGGGAATACATCGTCAAAGTTACTTCAAACAATTCTTGTTATGCAACGGAAGACGTCACGTTCGAAATTCAAGCCTACAAACACAAGATAAATCTGACGGGCACGCGCGCATTCGAGTACGACTACGGCGTACTTGTGAGCGGTCTCGGATCGGCTCCGCACTTTACGTACAATGTAACGGTAGAACTCGGAGGCAAATCGGTTGATAAGTCCGTTACGTTGCGCGTCAAATGCGCCGATTACCAAAATTCATATATCGCGCCCGGCACGTACGATATAGTTTCCGCCGATCCCTATATGTCGGACGGAGTCAAGTGCATAGAGTACGAAGTTATCGGCGGCGGGGGCAAAGTCACGGTAAGCCCCAAAACGGTTACGTTCGATTGGTCGAACATATCTCCGGATCTCAACTATAACGGCATCCTTTCCGAGTATGAGTACGGCAGCGTCGGCACGCTGTATACATCCGTCCCGAGCGGCAAAACGCAAGGCGTGGTCGGCAGGGACGATCCGCAAATAACCATATCTTCGGACAGAACCGTCAAGCACGCCGGCGAGTACACCTTTACGGCGGTTGCCGGCAAAACGATTCAAGGCGAAGAGTTCGACGAGTACGGCACACCCAAACAAGTCGCATGCTACGTCGTTGACGAAAGCGTTCGCACGTTCAAGGTAACCGTCAAGCAAAAGCAAATTTTATATTCGATTGAAAGCGTCGCGGTCTATGTCGATGAGGGCGTTCCGACTACGTTTACAGCGCAATATGACGGCGCGGACGAGAATGCGACAACCGAGTTCTCGGTAGAGGATTACACGGTAGGCGCGGTAGGCGAGTTTTACGTGACAATGAGTTTGTACAATACGGACGGCGGCGTGAGGTATAACGATTATCTTGCAGTCAAGAGCGATTCGACGACAAAAGAACTCAAAATATCGTTGCACAATTTTAGCGGCATTTCCGTTGCCAAGGATACAAAAACGACCTATAACGGAGCCCCTGTAATTGTAGCCGTCGAGGGCGCGCCGAGCGGAGCGACTATTACGCACAGTCTTACTCCCACAAACGCCGGCGAGTACGATATAACCGTCACGGTGTCTATGTCTTACTACGCCGATTATGTCGGGAGCGCGCACGTTGTCATATCCAAAGCAACGCCGTATATCGTCAAGAGCGAAGTCAAGCGCGAGTATATAGCGGATCACGTCATGACGGACGACGACATTGTCGGAGTCGAAGCGGTATTCGGGGACGACAAGGTAAAGGTTGAGGGCACTTTCGGATTTGCCTTAACAAATCCTCCGCAAACGCTTGTGTATGGCAAACACACATACAAAATAACGTTTACTCCGCAAGACGAAACCAACTTCGATGCGGTTAACGTAAATTATGTTATAGAAACTTACGTTGTCGAGGAAGAGTGCACCGTCGATATCGGCGTCGTCAAAGACGGCGTAGTCAGCGGAAACGGCAAAGTGACGTTCAAGGCGGAGCTGAAAGAAGAGTACGTCGGCGGCGTCATGCTGTACATCAACGGCATAGCGATTCCGAGCGGAGTTTACGAGTTCACCTCGTCCGTAAGCGGCGTAACCATCGAGCTCAGGAGCGGTGACGAAGTTTTGTTTTCGCAGGTGGTGGACGTAGAGGTTGCGGAGAATTCGGATACTGACGATAGCGGCAAAACAGACGATAAGGGTAGTTCCGGCAAAACTGAGGATAAAACCGAGACCGGTGGCAATACCAAGACGGAGGGCGGCACGAAATTAGAGGTACTGGACAAGACCAAACTACGCAACGCGATAATTATAACGGCGTCCGTTGTCGCTGTAGTCGTCGCGGTAATTGTCGCAGTGGTTGTAGTCAAGAAGAAAAAAGAAAAACGCAAATAGGAGACGTCATGCGTTCAGCCCCAAAGCCCACACACATATCCGTAGCGATACTAATGCTTTTAACGGCAGTTATGCTTGCCCTAACGCTTAGCGGTTGCGAAATCATATCGACAGGCAGTTCCGATAGTAGGGATAACGCCGCCGACATTTTGCCAACGGCAATTATAAGCGTCCTGCCGGAGTCTTCGGATCTCCCCCAAGAGGAGTTTCGCGGAGAAAACTTAATTTGTCTCGGCACCACGTCGGGGAGCGCGGAACAATTCAAAATAAAGATAGATCTGTCCAATCCCGACAGACTCGAAATACTCTCCGTCAAGTACTCGTTGATGCGTGAAGGCGAAGAGTCTTCCAAAACCGAGTACGAAGTCGGCTCCGAAAATTTCGGAACGTATTCGGATTACAAAACGATATACATCAATTACATAAGTTTGGGTGAAGTCACCGGCACGTTCAAACTTGAAGTAGAGGAAATCAAATACCTATACAAGAGCCAAAAACGTCCGATAGCGGGCGTTGCCGGCACGGAGTTTACCATCAAAGTCGCGCCCAAATTCACCTTAGAGATGGACTTTGCCGAGTGCGAGCGCGACGATATCGAAACCGCAACCGAGATAAACGAATTCAGCGCTTCGTGCAAACTTATTGCCGACAGCCAAATGAACGACGTAACCAAGTACGGCAAAGCCGGTTACATTTTCGACGGATGGTACACGGGTAAAGACGGTAGCGGCACACGTTATTCGAGCACGGACGCTTACTTATTCTATACGGACATGACGTTTTACGCTCACTATGCGCGCAGTATCGAGTACCAAAAGGTGACGGAAACAGAAGAGAACGGCGGCGAATATATATCGGTCACGGGGCTGACGGAAGAGGGCAAGAGGACATCCTTCCCTATAGAGATTCCCGCCGAGCTTGACGGCGTAGTCGTCAGAGAAATTGCCGACAGCGCGTTCTACAAAGCCGCCACAAATCGCCAATTTATCCTGCCCGAAACGTTGTGGCGGATAGGGGCAAAGGCGTTTGCAGGTTCCACCGGGCTAACCATACACATGCCGGCGGTTAAGGAAATCGGCGACTATGCCTTTGACGGATGCGGCACAATCGTATTCGGCAAAGAAAATTCATCGTTATTCCCGACAATAGGAGAGTCTGCTCTCCCGAATTCGCTCATAAAAATAGGCAAATACGCGTTTAGAGGTGACGGCTGGGCGACAAATATCACCAACCCTTTGCGAGAAAACGGGCGCTTCAAGAGCGACTCTACGCTTGTCATTTCATCAACGATAAAATATATAGGCGATGGTGCTTTCAGCGGAAGCCTGTTCAAGACGGTCTACTTCCAAGAGGGGCTTGAATTAGCCTACCTCGGCGCGGAAACGTTTTCAAATTCCGAGAACCTCACTTATCTATATACTGCGTTTAAGTTCATTTCCACCGGAGCCGGGCATGTCAACTACAAGGACGCCGAAAACGGACTCAAAAAAATATCTGACAAAATGTTTTATAATTGCGCGTCGTTAAGTTCCAAGCTCGGCGCGGAAAACGTCCTCCTTGCCGAGGGCGTCAAAACGATAGGCGATCGCGCGTTCGCGGGGAGCGGTGAGGGCTTGAAAAATCTTCTCTATCTCACTATGCCGGACAGCTTGGAGAGTATAGGCGAAGAGGCTTTTGCCAACACGGGACTACAAAACGTCGTGTTCGGCGAGGGTAGCCGATTGCGCGTTCTCGGCGCATATTGCTTTAAAAACACCAAGTTCACGGAGATAACGTTATACAGCGTTAAGGAGTACAAAGAATCGCCTTTTATGCTTAATACGAACTTAGAGCGCGTCAATATTTTGACGGACTACGTGCCGGAATATTCGGAGCCGAGTATCATAGGACTCGGTCGCAACACAAAGTATTTTGTTAAAGAAAGTATGCTGAATAGTTTCCGAAATGACGAAAAATGGAATCCCAAATATTCAAGTTTGACCGACGGCTGGTATTACAAAGCGGCTGACTACATATGCTGTTACGACTACATTACCCCTGTAACGAGCGGCGTTTCGTATTGCTTTGAGCCGATTGACGACGACGGCAATTACAGCACGGACTCACTGAACATAAAAATTACCGCCGTATTCGGCACTGCCGACGCCGTCACCGTGCCGGCGAATATCAAATTGAACGACAAGGAGTACACGGTAACCGCCGTCGGCAAATATTTTGTCCACGAAAAATTGTATCGAGTGACGTTGCCTTCCACTCTCAAACTCATCGATTCGTATGCCTTCTACGCTTGCACCAAACTGCATACCGTCAGTTACACCCATAACGGCAAAGCGTACACTTTGAACGCCTACGACGAGGATCCGTTAGCCTTGGAGTACATAGGAGATTACGCATTCTATGCCACCGCGCTAACCAAGTTTTATTCCAATACGAATCTTTCTACTATCGGCACGGGTGCTTTCCGATATTGCACAAAGCTCGGTACAATCGTCATCAACAAAGGCGAATCCGTCACCATAGGCATAAGTTCGTTCAGCACATGCGGCAGCGATGTGTACGAAGGCGCAAGGCTTGCCATCGGCAATAACGTTAAGTATCTCGGGCGTTATGCGTTTGCAGATAACGTTAATCTCAAAACAATCTATATAAACTTAGTCAAAGTTCCGGAAGCCCCGGGAGGCGGATACACCTTAGACAGTCCGTTCAACGGTTGCAATTCGATCGAAGTTGCCTATGTATTCAGCTCAAGCGCATTATCCCCCACGGTAAAAGGCACGTTCATGAGCGACAAAAACACCGACGACACAAACAACGTCTATTCGGAACTCAAAAAGAAAGACGGAATAACATCCGCCTACGAGCTTTCCAAAGAGCTCTGGTCGGATGTAATCAAGAAGCTGTAATATACGAAGCGCTTGCGGTGATATACAC
>CAVIFU010000049.1:0-9631 GCA_963642145.1 Ruminococcus bicirculans (ex Wegman et al. 2014) | reverse complement strand
GCGACGGTAAAGGATGATTTAATAGAATAGTGTGAAGAGTAGAGTTATTGTCTACGCGGCTTAAATTTTTCAATATGGTTTATGTGGAGCCACGAATGGGGAAAATTATGAGAAGGGGGCTTGGGGGACAAGAGCTGTCCTCCAAACAATATATCGTTCGTTCTTTTATTAGATATACAGTATAGCAAGCCTACGATAGCCTTGCTACATTTTCTAATTAAAAAATCTTTTTTCATAGCCACAAAAAAAGCTGTTAGGAAATTTCTTTTCCTAACAGCTCGTTTTTTTCTACGCTGTTTATACTATTTGGTATGTCTCCTTGGAGGGATCTTTTTCTACCATGTATGCGTTCTTTCTGGGGCAGAGCGGTAAGATGAGTAGCACTATTGAAAGCACTATTGCTATCAACAAACCGACACCGCACATGATAGTGGCATGATCGCCTATCAAGAAGAAGCCCTTAAGGTTCGTTTCTTTGTCCGCGACTTCTGTATTGGAAACGATTGCAAGACATATTACGGTAAGGATACCGAGCAGCAAGTTGATAAGAGCTATTACACTGAATCCTCTCGGGGACTTGCCTTGCGCGAGTTTGACGATGTACTTGATAATAAGGGCTGCAAACAATACGACCATTACAAGCACTACGAACGGTATTGCGCTGAGAACAATCTTTGCCATTGTATTCTTGGCGGCGATGTTTGCGAGCACTATTTGCGCGTACTCACTGTTTGTATTCAACCCTACTATGTCGCCGATTGCTTTGATCAATTGTATGCCGGTTCCGTTGAACTCAGAGCGTCCGTTCTCTATCTCATAGAACTTGGCTACTCCGAGCACGAGTAACAGCACAATGGCTACCAAAGCCGAAATCAATGCCGCTATGCTTATGCCTCTGTACGGTTTGCGAATATATACGGGAGCCTTGGGCGCCGGTTGCGGATCGACCGGTCTCGAATACGGATCGTATTGGAGTAAAGGTTGATTTTGCGATGTGTACGGCACTAACGCGATAGGTTGTACGATAGGCGGCAGTTGGACTATTCCGGAAGGAGTAGGCACGGCATTATTCATATTGCCGGCTATGGGCATAACCTTCTCTTCGGAATTTCCCATGCAATACAACGCGCCGTCCGGACCTTGTACGGGTTGTCCGTTGGGGAGCGGCGGAACGCTGAAACCCAATGAATTTTGATCTACCGCGACCCATCTGCCGGGAGCTTGTTGCATGCCGTCAACGGGTGTGGTAACTGGGGTCGTGTTATTATTTTCCATCTGTACTACCTCTCGTCAGTCGTTGCCAATTCTTGTTGTTGCCCCGCATAGGGTACAAACGCTACGGGAGAAACTATAGGATTGAGCTGACAAATAGCGGGCGCGATAGCCACAGGTACGGGCGCGCTATGCGTTTGCGGACCATAATGAATTATCGGAGTATAAACTCTACCGTACTCGTCAACCGAAGTATAGTTAGGTAAACCGAGAGGCATACCGTTGCCTACTACTCTCAGATTGCCGGTATTAGGCATTTGCATATTGGCAGAGGGAGCTTGCGCCGTAGGGAACGGTCCCGCCATGGGTTGTCTCATGGGAGCCACAGCCCTTTGAACGCCGGCTTCTTGTCCCTGATAATCATGATTCTTTCTTTTTCTCATATAGATCTCCTGTTGCGGTTAGGCTATAACGTTATTCTATATATCCTTATTATATTATCGCCTCCCGACCCGTGAAGATCGGGAGGTTCTCTTGTAAATTAGTCTTTTTTAGCAAGGTATGCTATGAGCAAGTTGATGAAGCTGATACCTACAACGATGTAGTAACCAAAGCCTGCGTTTACTTCGCAATCTGCTACGAGAGCGGCGATGATTGCAACAAGGCTTGCGAGCAATGCAAAGAACACGGTGATCTTAGCAAATACGCATACGCCCTTGTGGCATATTCTGATAAGGCAAGCGATAAGGGTGAGCACTGTGCAAACAGGTACTACCGTCAAGGCAAGAGCGATGATGTTGGTGTAGTCGAGGGTGGTAAAGAAGTTGATTACGACGTCGAGTCCGTTAGCAACTTCCGCACCGTTGCCGAGATCGAATCCGACATAAGGCATGAGATATGCGCTTATAGCGTCGATTTTGGGCAAGCAGTAAACTGCTATAAGCAAAAGGCTGAATATAGCAACAAAAATACCTGCTACGCTGGCGCTCTTCTTCTTAGCGGGAGCGGCTGCTTCTTCTACCGGTTGCGCTTCTATTTCGACATCTTCGAATTCTTCTGCGGGCTCTTCCTCGTCATACATATAGAGGGGTTGCTCTTGGGAAGAATAAGGAACGAAAGCTATCGGCTGTACGATAGGAGTGAGCTGCATAACTTTTGCTGCAGGGCTTGCTACCGGGGTCTTCTCCTTTTCTTTTACGGGAGCTACGGGTTCGGTAACGGGTTCTTGGGTTTGCTTCTTTTCGCTCTTTTTAGCCATTTCAAAATCCTCCTGGTTTTTTAGTCGCGAAACTAATTATTATTAATATGATACATTTAGACTAATAATCATAGTCTTCGTCGTAGGCTCCGTCCTCATCGTCAAACTGAGCCAAAGGTTGAAGTTGCGAGCTGTACGGCACAATCGGTATCGGTTGCACAACGGGCGTCAACTGAACAAAATCTGCAGGTTTGGCTACGGGAACCGGCATGCAGTTATTCATGATACGGAACTCAACTCTCGGCGCACGGTTAGCGCGTTTTGCTTGCTCTTGCATACGAGCCAATCTTTCCTGCTCCGCTTGTTTGCTCTTTTTGGACATTTTGGTATCCTCCTATGATATATTAGATATTTAGACTATTTGTCAAATATGCTATACGGTACTTTCTTCCTCGCGAAAATCGACAACAGCAGAATTACTACCGGTACGATAAGGATTATCAACAATCCGTATCCGCCGACTATCGTCAGGGGCATTACGTCTACTTCCGGATCAAGCGCGGTTGCGGGAGCGCCGGAGAATATTTGCGTAAGGAACGTTATTAGTTTGGAGAAGTCCAATATGCTTGTAAGAACTTCTTCTTCGTTTATTGACGGATTACCTTGATATGTTCCGCTTACGGCTAAGCCTGCCAATACCGCGGCGATACCTCCGAGGAGCATGATTATCGACATAATCCCGAATCCCTTGAAGATCCTTCTGCCGAACAGCGAAAGGAACGCCAAGATGAAAATCACAAGAGCCATTACCGCGCCTACCGCAAGAACTATCGGGAAGTATGTAAACGCCATGGTTGCGACTTTGTACATACTGTCGGCGGCGATTGCGTCTTCGCTTATGACGGGAAGAGTGCTTTCGTCTACGGTTATGACGGGAACCTTTGCTTCTTCGGCGGTTTCCTCGGTACCCTCTTCGGTAGTTTCTTCGTCGGTTGCCTCTTCGTCTTTCTTTGTTTCGTCTGCGGCTTCTTCCGCGGCTTCCGCCACAAGACCTTGCTTAGAGGTGGTTTCCTCCGTCTTATCCGCGGATTCATCATCCGTTGTTTCTTCGGAGTCCTCTTCGGTTTCCGAGGTGTTCACCTCTAATCTTTTGACAATCGCGTCATAGAACGGAGACTTGCTCTCCTCGCCCTCTGCGGTAGCGCCTATGCCGGCTACCTTTTTGAGAACGCCGAATATCGGATCTATAAAGCCGAGATACGCGCTCTTGTCTTTGTAAGATTCTATTATGGCATTGCCGTCTTCGTCCACTTCGCCGGTATCCACGTCTTCCCTTTCGTCAAGCGGAGTCAAATCCTGTTGGACGAGGAAAGATGTATATTGAGGCAGGATGTTCAAGTAGTTAAGCACGAACACCGCAATCCACACCAATGCGAGAAGCATGATAAAGAAGCACACTCCCCTACGCATGATATAGAAATAATCCCTCTCTTTGCGATGATTCTTCTTGACGGGAACTTTACGTTGAGGAGCTCTTTGGGCGGAACGAGCGCCCTGCGCGCCGGCGTTGTAACGTACGGTATAAGGATTCGCGTACTGAACTCCGCCCGTGACGGGGCGTGCAAAACGCGCGCCGTTATTGGCGGAACGCTTTACTCGAACCGTATTTTGTGTTGTTCTGTCACCAGCCATACATCCTCCGAAAGCCACAATTTATAATTATAAAAAATTATAGTTATAAATAGTATCATTAGTTTAACATACACAAGTCAATATTTCAATACTTTTGGGAAATTTTTTTTACCAATTTTTGATATTTTTCCCATCTGCACCTAAGCACACCGACTCGTGCGTGTTTGCACGCACGCGCGACGTCGAGCCGCGCGCCGCTCAACTTAAACAAGGCACGCAAAACGTGCCTTGCAAAGGTTACGCAATGACCGTTTATCCTGCGTTAAGCAAACGCGGATTGATTAGTCGTCGTACTCGTCGTAGTTCTCTTCGTCGTCAACGTACATAGCCAAAGGCTGACGTTGCGAGCTGTACGGAACGAGCGGTATCGGTTGCACGATAGGCGTGAGCTGGATATACTCTGCGGGGCGCGCCACGGGCACGATTCCGTTAGAAACCTTTTGCCAACTTGCGGTGCGCTCTTTTTTGCGAGCTTTTCTTATAGCTTCTTCCCTCGCTACGCGAGCTTCCAATTCTGCTTGGAGACGAGCTTCTTCTTGTTTCTTCTTTCTGCTTAACATATGTTAGATTTTCTCCTTTAATAAACAACTTTTTTGCTACGGAACGTAAAGCAACTTGCTATGAGCGTCAATACGGAAAGTCCCGCCATAATGACGTAGCCGTAACCGAGTTGCAACGAAAGTTCGTTTTTGAAGGTTACAAAGCTTACGAATTGGCTCCATTCCGCGCCGGTGCACATGAATCCGAATACAACTCCGAGCAAGGTCATTACGAGCATCATAATCGCGCTGAATATGAATAACTTACGCCTTTTTGTCGTGCAAAGGCATACCAACGCCCTTATGAAGAATATGAGCGCGATAAGCACGCCGAGAGCAAGAACTATCGGCAAGCCATAGTAGGCGATCTTTTGCATCGTGCCGACTTCGCCGACCTTGGACATATATTCGTCATAGAAGAAATAATGCTTTTCTTCCTGAGTTTCCTCTTCCGCATCTGCGGTATCGTCCGCAACGGCGTCTGCGGCTTCGTCCGCGGCGTCCGTTTCTTCTGCTGCAGCTTCCGCGCTTTCTTGTTCGGACGTATCCTCTTCGGATGTATCTTCTCCGTCCTCGGTTTCCGCATCGTCACTCTTTGCAGGCGTCAAACCCTTGACAAATCCCATAACGATGTCTTCGGTGCCCATATTGGTGAGCTGTGCGTCCATGACGGTGTTGCCTTCGTCATCGACGACGGGATTGCCGTCTTCGTCGAGTTGTTCGACAAGGCTCACCCTGTCAAACAAATCGAAATACTTGTTTACGGAAGCCAAACCGCCTATTTGGAAGTAGTTAAGTACCGGAACGGCTATGTAGAGTAACGTAAAGAGCATTACGAGGAACGCCCAGAAACCCCTCCTTGCGCTTACCGGCTTAGGCGCCTTTTCGTTTCTCCTCGACGGAGCGTCATAATAGGAATCGTCACGAGGCGCGGTGCCGTATGACGCGGCTACCGGTCTTACGGTTGTTTTTGGCAGTTCGCCGCGCTGTCTTGCGTTGCGTGAAGCTTTGTACGCGGCATAGTACGGCGTTGACATGTCGCGTCCGCTGACATGATACTCGTAACTTCTCGGAGTTACGCGTCTTGCGTTGCTTTCATTTTCTTTCATACTGACCTCCGCTCTTACTTTTTATAATATAAGTCCGCAAGCGTGTGACGCGCTCGCGGATCATATAAACTATTTTTTGTCTTCTTCTTTCTTTTCGAGTTTTTTATCGGATTTTTTGTCAAGTACGACGTTCTTGGGGCAGAACCAGCATACGATAAACATCACCACTACCAAAGCGCATTCGACATAGAAATGTATATCTCCGCTCTTGAATAACTCTTTGAACGCGTTGAAAGCGGAATTGAAGTTGTTCTGCGCATTATATCCTATTTTGAGGACTCCGAGACCGAACGCGCAATATGCCAAAAGCATGAGAGTCGGGAACAATCCGCCGATATATCTTGCTCTGCCGGTAGCGCATCTGACGATACTGCGAATGAATATGATAAGGGCAAATGCGAGCGTCAATATTGCGCCTGCGGAGTAGCACCATCCGCTCTCCCACTTGGGATTGGCTATAACGTCGCCGATTCTGTAAGCACCCCTCAGGAGTTCTGCCGAGGTGGGACCTCCGATAATAAACTTGCTTACTACGGCAAATACCATGAGTCCCAAAGACAGTATGAGCATTATTGCCGATACCCATCTGACGGATTTCGCCTTGGGAGCGCATATAACCGGTTCTGCGGGAACCGCGTCTGCCGCGGGAGCTTCGGGCGCTTGATTTGCGTCGGCGCCTGCCGCTTTTTCCGCTTCCATACGTCTTGCAAGCTCTTCCGCTTCCCTTTGCGCCTGCATGGCGTTAAGTTCTTCTTGCGTATAGGGCTCGTAACGATACAATTGGTTGGGATTGTATTGGCGCAACGGTTGCATCGGGTTCACGTACGGCACGATGATAAACGGTTGCGTAATGGGACCTACTTGTCCGCCCGTCACGGGAGGAACGGCGGTTGCCTCTTCTTTTTCCGCAGGTGCGGGTTCCGGAGCAGGTTCTTGGATGGGCTCTTGTACCGCCGGGGTCTCGGGCTCTTGCGGAGCCGGAGCTTCTTGCGGTTCTTCCGGTACCGATACCGGGAGCGGCGCGACCAACGTTTCGGTTTCCGCCTTGATATCCGCACTCTTCTTCAAGCGTTTGAGCGCGTTAACGTACTCGTTGCGAGGGCGGGGCTTACCGCAGCGCGTGCATCTATCCTGATCGATACGATTGACGCTACCGCATACGGTGCAAACGTAGGTGATGCGCGACTTATCGAGCGTCGCCATCGAATCCTCATCGAATTTCTGTCCGGCAGCGTCGAGCGCTTCTTTTACGGCGGCGTTATCCTTGGTTTCCAAGGAATGTCCGCAATAAGAGCAGAAACGAGCGCCTTCCGGGTTCTCTTGTCCACAAGCCTTACATTTAGCCATGTATTTTCTCTCTCCTTGCACAAAGTGGGCGTACCCACACGTCTATTGCTTTACATTATACAAGCAAATCAACCAAATTACAATAGCTTTATCGAAATTTACTCAACTATTTCTGCAAACATGTGGCAAAAGTCGATAAATCAACGGTTTTTTTACTATATATTTACGGCGCGGTTACTTGTTGAAACTATCCTTGAGCGAAACGATGCGATAGAATGTATGCACTCCGTCGATCTTGCCGGCGTATTTGTAGTAAGCGTCGCGCATGAATTGGAAGGTTTTGCCCTCCTCGAACGCCACTGCAAACGGCTCCGTCTCGGCATGCTCCACGATCTCCAATGAATTCGGGTTTATCCTCTCATTGAAATCGGTAACGCCGTCCTTGACGTCAACGAGCAAGCTCTCGTATTTGCAAAGTTTGCAGTCCACGGCGTCCTTGACGGACACCCATTGTATAGTGCCTTTGACTTTGATACCGCTGTTAACGCCGCCGCTTGCGGAATCTTCTATATATTCGCAGTGCACGACGGTCGGGTTGCCGGTTGCGCCGTCAACTTCGGTCGAGACGTGTTTGAGGATATACGAGCCTTTCAAACGCACCATGCCGCCCTCTTTGAGTCTGAAATACTTGGGCGGAGGATTGAGCGAAAAGTCAGCTTCGTCGATATATATTTCTTTTGCCAAATCGACAGTATGGGTACCCGAATTCTCGGAATTGGGATTATCTTGCACGATAAAAGTTTGCACTTCGTCATCCGCCATATTATCGATTACGACTTTGAGCGGACGCGCCACCGTCATGGCTCTGTCGGCGTGTACGTTCAAGAATTCTCTGACGCAATGCTCCAAAAGTGCGGGATCGACTTCGCTGTTGGCTTTGGCTACGCCGACTCTCGCGCAGAAGTCCTTGATTGCTTCCGGAGGATATCCCCTCTTGCGCATACCGCTCAGCGTAGGCATTCTCGGATCGTCCCAGCCGTCTACGACGCCCGTTTCGACGAGTTTTTTGAGGTAGCGCTTTGACATTATTGTATTTTTGATATTGAGCCTTGCAAACTCTATCTGCCTCGGAGGATTGACGAATTCGCATTGCTCGCATACCCAATCGTATAGCGGACGATGGTCTTCGAACTCCAACGTGCAAATGGAATGCGTTACGCCGTCAAGCGCGTCGCCTATGGGGTGCGCAAAGTCGTACATCGGGTAAATGCACCATTTATCGCCCGTGCGGTGATGATGGCATCTGAGCACGCGGTACAAAACGGGATCGCGCATGTTGATATTGGGGCTTGCCATATCTATTTTGGCGCGCAAAACTTTGCTGCCGTCCGGGTATTTGCCCTCGCGCATTTCGCCGAACAATTTGAGGTTCTCTTCAACGCTCCTGTTGCGGTAGGGGCTTTCTTTGCCCGGCTCGGTAAGCGTGCCGCGCGTTTCTCTGATTTGGTCGGCGTTGTAGTCGCATACGTAGGCTACGCCCTTTTTTATAAGTTTTACGGCATAGTCGTATGTCTGTTCGAAGTAGTCGCTGGCGTACAGCTCCTTATCCCATTGGAAGCCTAACCAACGGATGTCTTCCTTGATGCTTTCCACATACTCCACGTCTTCCTTGGTCGGGTTGGTATCGTCAAAGCGCAAGTTGCATTTGCCATGGAATTTTTCTTTTATTCCGAAGTTGATGCATAGGCTCTTGCTGTGACCGATGTGGAGATAACCGTTAGGCTCGGGCGGAAAACGCGTATAAATAAGCTTGTGTTTGCCGGTTTCGAGATCGTTAACGATGATGTCTTCGATAAAATTTGATGGTTCGATGTCGATTTTCATACTTACTCTCCGGATCTTAGTTTTCGTTATGTTTGCACGCGTGCGGAAAAGTGAGTTTATCGGACTCGACTTTCATCACACCGTTTTCTTCCGTGAAGCCGAATTTACAAAAATACTCGTCTTTGTAGGCGTAAATTACGTCCGTAATGTCTATACAACAATTCATCAACGAACGCGTAAAGAAATCGCCGTAACCCTTGCCGCGGTACTCCGCAAGTACGCCTACTTCTTTGAGCGTAGCGGAAGTGGCGTCGATATTTAGCTTTGCAACGCCTATCGGCACGTCGTCCACGTACAAGACGTACCCTACTTTGCCCTCTATATCGTTACCGAATATGCGGTTATGCAATAGATTTAATAAAGAAGTATCGTTTGTAGCGTTCAAGCTGATCATGCCATTCTCCGAGACGTGTATAGTTACTATACGGTAAATAGTATGTACTATTATACCATTAAGGCACGATAAATACAAGCAGAATAAGGCGTTGCGCGCAAAAGGGCGTAAAAGGGTATAAAAAAACCACCTCTCGGCGGTCATTTACTGCATCCTTGAAAGAACAAACAGTACAGCGAGGGTTTAGGCACTCGGCATTATCCGTTAGTGCGATCGATCTTGCGATCGACCTCGACAGGTTGCAGGTGTTACCTGCTCCTTAAAAGGAGGTGATCCAGCCGCACCTTCCGATACGGCTACCTTGTTACGACTTCAC
>CAVIFU010000048.1:8586-9877 GCA_963642145.1 Ruminococcus bicirculans (ex Wegman et al. 2014) | reverse complement strand
ATATCACCGTCGCCCCCGGTGCGGTGATATATCGCTTTTTGTAATGTATAAACTACATCAAAATACAAAAATTTCTGCATAAAGTCGCATGTGGAGTGAATAAAATCAAACATTTACTTTTATTTTACAGTTGAATTGTTATAAGTTACGTTCATTTATTTTGACTTAGGGGTATGCAGGTGGTAAAATTTATCCAATGGGATAGTATATATTGTAGATAATATGTGAAAAACATGTGAACGCAATGTGTAATTTCCTAAATTTTTTATAAAGGAGATAGCTGTATGAAGAGGAACAAAGTTTTGTTTGTTGTTCTCGCATTGGTAGTGGCATTGTCCATAGGGCTGTTGGTTGCCTGCGATAACGACGAAGCTTGCGAGCACGAGTACGGTCCGTATGCATTGACGGTAGCACCTACCGATATGTTGGAGGGACAGGCAGTGCACATTTGCAGCAAGTGCGGATATGCGGAAACCGTTGTTGTCCCGGCGCTTACGAACGAAGAAGTTTGGGCAGCCGTCACGACTAGCGCGACGCATGAATCCGACGGACACACTACATACACAAGTATTTACGGTGTAACGACCGTAACCGTAGGCAGACTTACGGATCACGTATACGACAAGGAAGTCGAAGACGCCCGTTACCTTAAATCTGCCGCCGACTGCGAGAACGCCGCAGTATATTACAAGACCTGCGTTTGCGGAGCGGTAGGCACCGACACATTTACGAGCGGTGAAGCCACCGGACACACCTATGTAGATGACGCAGGTTATCCTGCCACTTGCACCACTGACGGCATAACGGCAGGCGAACATTGCTCCGTTTGCGGTTATGTAAAGACTGCCCAAACGGTCATAGCCAAGACCAATCACATACCGGGGGGGGCGGCTACTTGCACTACTAACCAAGTTTGCCTTGTATGCGGTGCTGTTCTTGAGGAGGCTCACCACACTTGGAGCACGGACTGCAAGCTTGTCTACGAAGAGTCCAAATATTGGAACCCGGACAGCGGCGACGAAGAAGTCTCCACGAGCAGAGACGCAACCGACTATCACGCTCATTACTGCACCGTTTGCGGAATTTACGATCTTGATAACAAAGCTACTCATACATATGGTGAAACTTATCTAGTAGTAGAACCGTATTCTTCTTATCACCAAGCTTCCGAAGTGAAAGCTTGCTCCGAATGCGGGCATAGCAAAGTTGTTAGTGATAACTTAGGCTACATAGAATATTGGACAAAGGGCGAAACAAAGGCAGCCAATTACAAGGAAGACGGTTACACGGT
>CAVIFU010000048.1:0-7789 GCA_963642145.1 Ruminococcus bicirculans (ex Wegman et al. 2014) | reverse complement strand
ACGCTCTTATTAAGGACGGCGCTTACACTGCGGATATGTATGTTCTTGGTGAAGATGGCGCAAACGTTGCTTACTACGAACTTACCATAGCCGAAGGCGTTGCATCCGCCCAAAAGCCCACGGTAACCATTACATTTAATGTGGGCACTGACGGTAAGGAAGTAGCCTCTATGAAAGTCAATGCAAGGGTTGCCGTCAAACTTCCCGTTGCCGAGTCTACCGATGGCAACAAAGTTTTAGTAGGTTGGTACTTAGACGCAGATTGCTCTGATGATAATAAAGTTGCGGCATACTATATCCCTACCAAAGATATTAAATTGTACGCAAAGTTTGGCGACGAAGTTGTAGTCACTATCATCGATGCGCAAAATCCCGCCGAATCCACTTCTTCTATAGCGTCCGGCACTGCACTGTCTACAGCTATCCCCGAAGCAAATACCTACGTCGCAAATCAACTTTCCGAAGACGGCAAGTACTACTTCACCGGTTGGTATGTGGACGCTAACGGCAATGGCATTATCGACGAAGGCGAGGATAAAGCCGATCCCGAAGCTCTCGCAAGTAGTTTTTCCTCCGCAGAATTGACCATCATCGCTCAATGGACGGCAGTACCTGAATACGTTGGAACGTACTACGGCGCGGAAGTTTATAGTAAAAATAGTATTTCGAGTAAATATGGTTTGACGATTGACCATATCGGTAATATCAAATACTTCGAAGTGGATTACAGCACAAAACAACCCAAAAACATTCACGAAGGTAACGTTACGGGATACGATGCCGCAAACGGCGTACTTACTTGGACGCAAACAAAATATAACGGCAATGCAAGCTCCCAAGGCTTCACCGTTTACTTCGACGCGGCTTCCAAAGTATTTATGGGATTTTACGATAACAAATCGATTGGTACAGACTTCTTGTTCTTCAGTCAAAGTATTCAAGTCGGCAATGCGCCGACCGCCGTATACGCAATCAAAGTCCCCGGAACGAGCAGTCAAGGATACTATGCACGCATTATACTTGCTCCGACCGCTCTCGGTGAAGATACGATTGTATACTCAATCAACAACAAGATCTACTCCGGCGCGAGCATCACAGATGGCTTAGGTGAAAGTCTTTCCGTTGCGGATAAGGGTGAAGGCTCGATAGGTGCATCTTCGACGATAATTATTCGCGATAGCGCAGGCAACATTCTGCTTGCAAGAGGCAATCAATCAGGCAAGACATTTGCTGATGGCAAAGATACTGTAGAGTTGGGCGCAGAATTCGGCGAATATGTTGCGGGCGAAGGCACGTTGGTATTGGACGGCGCCGGCGGTGCACTTTATACAATCGGCGGATCTGCCAAGAAGGTAACTTATTCCGCAATTGACGGCGGTTACGAATTCTACGTTTTCGTAGATGGCGTAAAGACGGAATACTACACATTCACATTGCAAGATTCTACGGCAGCGGTTGTAATGCCGACAGTACAAATCACGTTCGTTACCGAGTACGGCACGCAACAAGCAATTGATGCTAACGTTAACATCGCAATTCAGTTGCCTGTTTTGACAGACGAAACTCATGTTTTCCGTGGTTGGAAGATATCCGGTACGGACTCCGCTCTCGGCACAATGTACGTAGTTACCGAAGCCAAAGAGTTGACTGCAATCTGGCTGGAAAAAGTGACAATTACCATTGTTTATAATGACGGCGCTACGGAAAATGTGCAGAAGGAATACGGCAAAGGCGAAACTGTCAATGTGGCTGAACCTGTTTGGGAAAAGCATGCATTTGACGGTTGGTTCACATCCGAAACTTTTGAGGACGGAACCGAATGGACAAGCGGCAGTGCTATTACGGCAAACGTGACGATATGCGCAAAATGGTCCGATGCGCCTATTTACAATGCAAAGTATACTCCGCTTGAAGTTGAGGGAACCAAAGCAGACGGAGAAAAAGAAAAGAGTGCCTACGCGCGGACTTATGCGGTTTTGGATGTCAACACCAAGGGCTTAGCAACAGGTACGGCATATCCTTATAGCGGAACGGTCAAAATTAGTAACTACGATGCCACTATCGGTACTGTAACGTTTGAATTTAATAATGAAAAATACGCCGCATTTATGAATGCCGCAGGATTGATCGTAGTAAGTAGGAGTACCGCTGGTGATTTGGCAGAAGTAAATGTTCTTGCAATGAACTACGATTCAACTTCAGACTCTGTAAAATATTCTTACTGGAATAGTGGCAAAACTCGTTGTGTTGTATACACCGGCAACGGTGGATCTACGAACATCTTCATTTACCAAAACAAAGTATACTTCGGAGTATCGTTCACCGATACGCTCGGCAATGCGATTGCCGCAATTAGTTGCTTCGAATCTCCCGAATTATTGGTTAAGGATGCTTCTGGCGAACTGATTGCCAAGTTCGGTTTCGACGGAACCACGATGGCTGTTATGGATGGTTATGAAGGTACTTATAGCAATGGTAGCGAAAGCATCACTTTGAACGGTATCAAAACAATAACTATTGGCGAAAACTCAGGCACCTACACCAAGGCTGCCGAAGGCTCAGACTACACGTTCGAAGCTTATATGACCGAAGACGGCAAGACCGTTCACTATCAATTGACGGTGGACAAAGCGGCTCATACCTATACGATCGTCAAGCCGGAAGTAACCTTCACGTACATTTCCGCATACGGCGAGGTTGCGTCCTCCGTTCAAGTCAACACCGGCGTGGAGTACACTCTTCCCGCAGGTTTGACTAGCCAAACTCATACTTTCCTCGGTTGGTATGTAACCGGCGATGAAACGCAAACAATCGTCACCAAGGTTACAAGTCCTTCCGAAGCAACATCCTTCACCGCCAAGTGGGCTGACAAAGTGGTTTTGACCATCGTCTACGGCAACGGTTTGGAAAATAGAACTGTAGATCTATATGTAGGCGCCGCGCTGAATATGGACGACTACAAGATCTCTTGGGCAAACAAACACTTGTTCGAAGGTTGGTATGCCGGTAGCGACTTTGCGACTGCGTTTACCGCAACGACTATCGAGTCTGACATTAACGTTTACGCAAAGTGGAGTGAAGAAGAATGCGACCTGTATACTTTGGTAAACGAAAAGAAATCCGGCCTAATCCTTGCTTGGAATCAGGACGGCACAACTTATACCAGCGCAAACAAAGGAATTAACAGTTCTTATAGCAGAATGACGATCACTGCAAACGCAAAGATCACAATTTCGTTCAAGTATACGGTTAGCTCCGAAGCTAAATGGGACAAACTTCTGGTAAAAGTCGGTAATTCGGAAAAACTTAATAAGTCCGGTGTAGAAAATGGTTCTTTCGAGCTCACTGTAGAAGCCGGCTCTTCTGTAACGATTGAATACAGTAAGGATAATAGTGGAAACAGTAACGACGACAAGGTAACTCTTACCGATTTCACAATCACCGCTGCTTAATCGCACCTCGACAATTTGTCAATCAACAACAACCGAAAAGAGATTGCCCTCGGGCAATCTCTTTTTCGTTCCCCGCGCGTGACGGAAATCATTGGAATGGGTAAATTGAAAATATAATGCGACAACTTTTTTGAATTTTCCGATAATGTTTTTACAATTCACACCCGATCTCTAAAACATAAGGCACTTTGCTATTGTAATATGCGTGAGGCTGTTGTATAATAGTTAAAGCACAAACGGATGGAGATTTTTATGTCTGACGCACTTATCAAAAAGCAACCGATTTTATCGCTCAAATACGCGATTATCTATTCGCTCGGCATTATGGGCGTTCAGCTCGGAATAGGGCTCGTGAACAGCTATCAAGCCGAGTTTTTCAACAACATCTTGGGCGCCGATCTCAAGTACGTGGCTATCATCATACTCGGCGCCAAATTGCTGAGTATCGTCTCGGACTTCGTCATAGGCAACCTCATAGACCGCGCGCACTTCAAGTCGGGCAAAATGCGCCCCTGGATACTGATTTCGGCGTTCCCGTTTACCTTGCTTACCATGCTTACGTTTATCTACATTCCCTTCCGTAGCGACGCCGGCAGGTACGTCTACATACTCTTCATCGCTACAGCTTGGAATATCTGCATGTCGCTTGCCGACATACCTTCGCAAGGCATGCTTGCACTGCTTTCCCCGGACGGCGAAGAACGCGGCGTTTGCGCCGGCATCGCCAATACCACCAAGTCCATAGCGCTTGCCGCTCCCGGAGTCTTTGCCACAATCATCTGTATGCTGACGGGTAGCGAGAGCCTCGGCAAAACCGAATACGTCATTCTTGCCGCCGTCATGTCCGGCGTGGGACTCATACTGTATCTGCTCATCTACTTTTTCAACAAAGAAAACGTCGTTTCCGCCACCTCGAGCGCAATGAGCTTCAAAGAGATGTTCAAGGAGATCAAGCATAACAAAATGCTCCTCATCGTCTTTGCAACATATATGCTCGGATTCGGTAGAAACATAGGGCTTAGCATCGCCGTCCAAGCCTCCACGATATTTTTGCGCGAGGGCATAGACCTCTCGTTCATCGGGCTCGGCAAGTTCACCGGCGACAGCCTTAGCTGGCTCATAGGCACCACTTGCGCCGTCAGCAGTATGGTTACCATCGTACTCATGCCCGTCATCAACAAAAAGTGGGGCGAAAAGAAGACCTTCATCTTCTTCGGTTTGTACGGATTTGCCGTCAGCCTCGTTTCCTTCCTCCTGTACGCTTTCGGAGGCTCCGCCATGCGTTCGCTTTGGGCAATTCTCGTCTACCAATTCTTGCTCGGCTTTGCCTACGGACCCAACGGCTACCTCCCCATGGTCATGACCAGCGACATCGTCGACTATCAGGAGTGGAAAACCGGTAAACGCACCGAGGGCACGCAGTTTGCCATCCTTTCCCTTTCCAACAAGATTTCCAACGCCTTCTCCGTTGCCTTCGGCATCTTCATGATAGGCGCGATAGGTTTTAGCTCCGACGCCTACTACCGCTATATCGAAGCCAACGGCGGTACTTCCGGCATAAGTAGCCTTATCACGGACAAAATGCAGACCGGCGCCTGGGCAATATACTTCCTCATCCCGGGGCTTTGCATGCTCCTCAGCTGTATCCCCATGATTTGGTACAAGATCGACAAGAAAACAAAAATCCAAATGCGCGCCGACTTGGACGCGCGCCGCTCGGCAGTCTCGTCCGCCGAAATCGATACCTTAGAGGTGTAATATGCAATTAGGATATGACAAAACAACCGTTAACTTAGATGTTTCCCCTCGGAGACTCCTCGGAGAACTCCTCCCCAATGCCGTCAACGTCGATTTGACCGGCGCAAAAGAGGTCGAACGCGCCCTCAATCACCCGATAGGCGCGCCCGTTATCGGCGATCTCGTTAAACCGCAAATGAAAGTTTGTATCATCACCAGCGACATCACTCGCCCGATGCCCACCAAAATCGTCCTGCCTCCGCTTATCGAACGTCTGAACGCGGCAGGAGTCAGGGACGAGGACATCACCGTCGTATTCGCTCTCGGCAGTCACCGCAACCACACCGAGGAAGAGAAGCGTTACTTGGTAGGGGACGATATGTTCGAGCGCCTCAACTGCGTCGATTCCGATCCCGACGACTGCGTGCGCATAGGCGTTACCTCCGCCGGCACCACCGTAGACATATTCCGCGTTGTTGCGGAAGCCGATTTCCGCATCTGCATGGGCAACATCGAGTACCACTACTTCGCCGGTTACAGCGGCGGCGCCAAAGCCATCATGCCCGGAGTGTCTACGCGTGAAGCCATCCGCCAAAACCACAAAATGATGGTCATGCCCGAAGCCCATGCCGGCAACCTCCAAAGCCCCGTCCGTATGGATATAGAGGAAGCCGGAGCCCTCCTCGGCATCGACTACATCGTCAACGTCGTTTTGGACGAGCACAAAAAAATCATTTTCGCCGTTGCCGGCGACTCCGTCACCGCCCATAGGGCAGGCTGTAAGTTCTTGGACGGTCTGTATCTCGTCAAGATCCCCACAAAAGCCGATATCGTCGTCGTATCCGCCGGAGGCTACCCCAAAGACCAAAACATGTACCAAGCCCAAAAAGCCCTCGATAACGCCAAACACGCCGTCAAAGAGGGCGGTATAATCATTTGGCTGGCTTCTTGCAAAGAAGGGCTCGGCAGCGCCGTGTTCGAGGAGTGGATGGCAACCAAAACCCCCGAACAAAGGATTACCGACATCAAAGCCGACTTCAAACTCGGCGGACACAAGGCTGCCGCCATTTCGCTCGTCCTCCGAAACGCCCGTATATTCCTCGTTTCCGACCTCTCGGACGACCTCGTAAGGCACATTCACCTCGAACCTTACCATTCCTTGGACGAGGCGTTTACCGCCGCTACCGAGGCTCTCGGCGCGGATAGCACCGTCTACGTCATGCCTTACGGCGGTTCCACACTCCCGAAATTCGTTGGCTGAACTCTTTGTCGCACCCGAGCCTTCTCGGGTGTTTTTTTGCGGAATTTTTATTAAATTCGAGTTTTGTCTTTACATTGTTTGGTAACAAGTGTATAATTAGATATGTAAACAGATTATATAGTAGGAGTGCAAATGGCATCTAACGGAGATTTGCTCCGCGGACATACGGAGACGATAATTCTGCGTATCCTCACGGAGGGCGACAGCTATGGTTACGAGATAGCCAAAAAGATTATTGACGGCGGAGAAGGCGTCATCGACGTCAAAGACGCCACCATATACACCGCCTTCCGCCGTATGGAAGACGAAGGCTTGCTCGCTACTTATTGGGGAGAGGGCATCGGAGGCGCCAGACGTCGCTATTACGCCATTACCGCCAAGGGTAGAGAGCGTTACAAAGCCAAACTCAATGAGTGGGAAACCGTCAACAGAATACTCAATAACCTAATAACCGGAGGCGATAAACAATGAGTTTGTATGAGAGGTTCAAAGCTTTCTTGGACAAAGCTTTCAGGCTGATTCCGCATAGCGAAGAGGCTACCGCCCTTCGTGACGAAATGCTCGACAGTCTTATGTCCAAAGCCAACGAGTACCGCGATTCCGGCAGAAGCGACGACGACGTTTTCAGCATAGCCGTCAACGCCCTCGGCGATTACGCTTCCGCCATAAACTCGCTCAAAAGGCACCCGCTTAACGTCATTCGGGACCCCGGATTCCAACGTAGAGTCCTTCTCAAAATTTCAGTGGTTTTGCTTGCGGTAACCGTCTATTTAGTCTTTTCGGCAGTCTTTGACATGTGGGGCACGCTTGCCCTCATCATATTCCCGACCCTTGCCGCCGCGCTGTATATTTGGAGTACGGCAGAGGTTCTTTATAGGAATTTCAAGTTTCATCGCCACGCAACGAGCGGACTCATCATTTCGGGTTACGCCGTAATATTCGTGACGGCGCTCTTCTTTATTTTGTGGGCAGGCGCGCGAGTCCCCGCTAAGTACGCTTGGCTTGCGTTTAGCTATCTGCCGCTATGTTTTTCCGTCATAAACATCGTTTCGCGCAAAGTTCTGCGCGGTAAGCGAATAACCTATTTTCATTGGTGTTCTGTGGTGATGACGGCTTGCGTTGCGGCGTTTTTGACCTCCGCCATGATAACCGGGCTATGGCATCCGCTTTGGATAATCACCATACTCGGCGTTGTCGTCTGCGGTTTCCTCGGCGTTGTCAAGCTAAGCGCCAAAATCCGCACTCGGGACAACCGCTAACCCACCCTCGCCGCCCACGCGGCGATTTCTATTCTAATTATCCTTTACCGCGCCACGAAGTGGCGTGTATATCACCGTCG
>CAVIFU010000047.1:0-10150 GCA_963642145.1 Ruminococcus bicirculans (ex Wegman et al. 2014) | reverse complement strand
TGTCCCCCAAAGCCCCTCTTCTCATAATTTTCCCCGTTCGTGGCTCCACATAAACTATATCGGAAAATCTAAGCCGTGTAGACTCCACTCTTCACACTATTCTATTAAATCATCCTTTACCGTCGCCGTAGGCGATGTATATCACCGCTGCCGTCAGGCAGTGTATATCACCGCAAGCACCGCTTGCGTATATCACCGCGCCCATCGGGCGTGCATATCACCGTCGCCGTAGGCGATGTATATCACCGCGCCCAACGGGCGTGTATATCACCGTCGCCGTAGGCGATGTATATCACCGTCGCCGTAGGCGATGTATATCTCCGCTGCCGTCAGGCAGTGCATATCACCGTCGCGCAAGCGATGTATATATTCTCATGCGCACTAATAATTAGTTCTTGTGTTTATGATTGTCTTTTGATATAATATTCAAAACACTTGTTTCGTAGGACGATATGCACAAGCTCGAAAACAAAAGCATTCTCATCGTTGAGGACGACGACGCGTTGCGTCTGAGCCTTAAAAACTACTTCTCTAAGGCAAACGACGTCGATTGCGCGGAGAGCCTGTCTGTTGCGCGCAAATTGGTTGAGTCGCACGGATACGACATCGTTTTGCTTGATTTGATATTGCCGGACGGTAGCGGAATTAAGCTGTTCGAGTCATTCACGGAGTACGTGCCGGTAGTTATTTTGTCCGACTTGGGTACGGAAGAAAATATCATTTGCGGATTGGAATCGGGAGCTGCCGACTACATCGTCAAACCCGCTTCGCCGGAGCTTGCGGAAGCGCGTATGTTCCTACGGCTTCTGCCTCCCAAGGACGCCGTCATATCTTCGCACGGGCTCACGCTGGATTCGGTTCGCCGCACGGCTACCTTTCGCGGACAAAAGTTGGATTTGACGTCAAGCGAATTCAACATTTTACACTACCTCATGCGCAACCCGGGCGTTTACTTCACCGCCAACGACGTGTATACCGCCGTTTGGAAGTTACCGCACCTGAATACGTCCACCGTCAAAATGCACATACACAACATGCGCAAGAAGATGCTTTCGGTTTCGGAGGACTGCGGACATCTGATTGTCAATCAATTCGGCAAAGGCTACGCTTTTATCCTCGACGATGAAAATTAAACCGAAGACATTAAACTTAATTGCCCTACTGCTAACCGTAACGCTATCCGTTATAACGATTCTCGTTGTCGAGTTCGTCCCGACCGCCCCTTCAGCCGTCAAGGACGCGGAGCGCGTGCTCAAAGAGTATACCTACGAATATGACGAACAAACGGAGGAAGGCTTTTTGTCCGAAAAGGAAATTCATGTCGGCACAGACCTCGCCGCCGTCGATATTTCCGACCTCGCGGAAACGGGACTTATTTCCAAAGTCAACTACATACCGAACGAGTTCGTCGATACCGGCGATTTCCGTGAAGAAACCGTCATCGTCGACCTAACCGAGCCCTTCGAGTTTGCCTCCAAAGGCACTCTTTACTTTGCTTTCCTCCCTCCCGACCCGGCTTCGGAAGACTATGCGACAAAAAAGGCGCTTTTGGAAAAATACCGCGTGGGCGATAACTGGGTAATTACCGTCGGTCTGCCTCAGATTTTTTCGGCGTGCAACATCTACGCGAACTACTCCCTGCGCGTAAGCTTGGGCGTTATCCGCAACTACGATTACAGCGACCACACCGTGTATTACTCCTACGTTTCCAACGAATTTTCTCCGCAAACCGATATTGTCGATATAGATTTGTCCTTCCCGGCTTCTCGCGAACAAACCGTATCCGGCGAATACTACGAAACAAAAATAATCACCGTCCACTATGAATCCGACGAGGGAATCTCGGCTATTGCGGAACTGCCGTTAGTCGGACTCAAAGCCGATATCGACAGGTACCGCCGTATGTCCGGCGTATCGTCGGGCGCGCTTGCTCTCGTAGCTATACTGCTCGTATCCGTCTACGTCGTGCTTTCCGCTTCCAAAAGAACGTCGGCGCTCCTCCCCGATATAGTCACTCTCTCGGGATTGACGCTTGTCGCCGTAGGCAAGTTCGTGCCGCTATTTTCAACGTCGGCTCCGCATTTTTGGTACGCTCTCGCGACGTCTTCTCCGTTCATCGCTTACGCCGGAGTGCTCCTCGCGCTATCCTCGTTTGTCAAAAACAAATTCTTGCGCTTCGCGCCCTTGGCTCTACCGACTGTCGGCTTTGTCCTCAAATTCATCGCGCCCTACTCGGCGTTCCGAACGGCTGCCGCGCTCGATATAACTTGTATCGCCGTTTCCGCTACAGTCTTTGCCGTAGCCGCGACGTATGCCGTCCTACTCATCGTCAAAACGGATTCTCGCAACGCGCTCCTTTTGACAACGTCGGCGCAAGTAGTCATCGCCGGGATACTCGGCCTCATTCCCCACTCTGCCGAGATTCCCTATCTGACGTCAACGTATTGGATAGCCGTTTCCGCAGTAGCCGTGTTCCTTGCAAAGTTTGTCGCCAACACTGCCTATATCGAGGCGCGCAACAGATTCCTGACGCGCAACTTGAAGGCGGAAGTCAAGCTCCAAACGGAGGAACTGAGCAACATGTTACGCGAGCGCGACGACCTGATACGCTTTGTTTCTCACGACGTTCGCAAGACCGTAACCGCCACGCAAGGCGCGCTCCGTGACGCGGTTTTACGCGAAAGCGACCCCGAGCAAATCAAACTTCTGAACATCGCGACTCACTACAATAATGCCTCTTTGGGTAACCTAACAGAAGTTGCAGGATACTCAAAGTTCAATTATTTGGCAGAGTCTTCCGCCACGACCGATAGCGCGGAAGTAGTCAAAGCGGCATGCGATTCTTGTCTTTTCGACTGTGAAGCCAACGGCATTCGCCTGCATAACGCATGCGCTCCTACCATACTCGTCTACGCCAAACCCAAGGGACTTGAAAACGTCCTCGTCAATCTGATAATGAACGCGGTGGAGCACGCCGACTGCCAAAACATAACCGTTACCGCCGAAGCCAAACGCGACTCCGTAGTGATAACCGTATCCGATGACGGCAAAGGAATTTCTTTAGGCGCGGACCCCCTTTCCGCGTATGTGACGGAAAAATCCGACCCCAACGGCGGCGTCGGGCTATACGTATGCGCCAACATCATCCGCTCGATGGGCGGAACGCTGACATACGCGTCCGATAACGGCGCAAAGTTCCTGATAACCTTACCCAAAGCATAACGATATACGCCGTTGCGACGCGGTGATATGCATCGCCTACGGCGACGGTAAAGGATAAATTATAATATGTTGGGGACAGCTCTTGTCCCCAAAGCCCCTCTTCTCATAATTTTTTCCGTTCGCGGCTCCACATAAACTATATCGGAAAATCAAAGTTGTGTGGACAAGCTATAAAATACCGATTTATTATCCTTATTCTTTTTTTGCAAAATGTAATGAAATTGTAAAGTTTACTTCATGCGGTTGTAAAATTCGTTTGTTATCATATTGGCGTAAACAAAAGGAGGCTAACATGAAAACTACCGACTTACAAAAGAAAAATATAGCTCTTACCGGTGCCAGCGGAAATATGGGCGTTGCGACATTGAGCGCGTTCATGGCGTCCGACGCCGTGGACAAAGTAAGAGTGCTGTTACTCGACAAACCTCGCGAAAGAAGATACGCCAAAGTTTGGAAACGCAAATACGGCGACAGAATACAAATACTTTTCGGAGACCTATTCAATGAGGAAGACTGCGTTAAGCTTGTTCACGGCGTAGATTACGTATTCAATCTCGCCGCCGTCATACCGCCGACTTCCGACAAATACCCCGAGCTTGCGCGCAGATGCAATGTCTTCGGCGTCAAGAACCTCGTGAGCGCGATAGAAGCGGAAAAACCTCAACCCAAATTCGTGCACATATCTTCCGTTGCCGTGTACGGCAACCGCAACTATTTGCATCCTTGGGGCAGAGTCGGCGATCCGCTTATGCCGAGCGTATACGACGATTACGCCTTGACAAAGACCATCGGCGAGCGTTTCGTACTCGATTCCGACATTGAAACGTGGGCGGTACTCCGTCAGACGGCGATGTTGCATTCTCGCATGCTTACCGATAACATCAGCGACGGTTTGATGTTCCACACCTGCTTCAACGCGCCCCTCGAATGGGTGACCGCGGGCGACTCCGGCAGACTCATGGCAAGAATTGTCGAACGCGACGCAAAAAGAGAGGTAGACAACTTCTGGAAAAAGGTGTATAATATCGGCGGAGGCGCGGCTAACCGCAAAACGGGATTTGAAACGTTCGATGACGGATTCAAAATTATCGGCGGTTCCGCAGAGTCATTCCTCGAGCCCGACTGGAACGGAATACGCAACTTCCACGGCATGTGGTTTGCCGACAGCGACGTCTTGGAGGACATGTTCTCTTTCCGCAAAGAAACTTTCAGCGACTACTGGGACGAGATTCTCAGAACGCACCCCTACTACAAAGTAGGCGCGTTGCTACCGCCGATTGTCCTCAAAACGCTTGTCTTCAAGCCGTTGCTCTCCAACTACAACTCCCCTGTCAAATGGTTGCGCGACGAAAATAACGGTAAAGTAAAAGCCTACTTCGGGAGCCCCGAAAACGCAAAATGTTTACCCAAAACGTGGGATTCGTTCCCTCTCCTCTGCCGTAACTCCGTAGACACCGGCAAGGTGGATTACGACAAATTGCGCGACGGCGCCAACCTGAAAGAGCGCGGACTTTTGCTTGACCACGGCTATGACGAAGCCAAGCCCGACTCCGAACTCGACATCACCGACATGCGCAAAGCGGCGGCTTTCCGCGGAGGCAAGTGCCTGTCGAAGACGATGAAAAAGGGAGACCTGTACACCCGTCTTTTGTGGGAATGCGGTGACGGACACCGTTTCTATCTGAGTCCGTACGCCGTACTCAAAGCCGGACACTGGTGCGACAAGTGCCTGACGGAAGGTAAATGGGACTACGACAGACAGGCAAAATACAACAAATTCTATGCGGAGATATGGTACGACAGCCACGCGAAGAACGAAAATCGCGTTTATTCCTACGACGCCGGGCATCGCGCCGTATGCTCCAAATTCATGGAGGCTTAAATGAGAGTTTGTCTATATGTGTTTTCCGGCACCGGTAACACCCTCAAATGCGCAGAGGCGTTCAAAGACGCCTTTGTTTCGCGTGGCGCGAATGCCCTGATTCACAAGATAACCTTTGACAACGGCGAGGTTCCCGACCCTAAGCTCTTCGATTACATCGGTATAGGGTTTCCCGTGCACGGCTTCAACGCTCCGCAAATCATGTTCGACTTTGTCAGAGCGTTGCCGGACATCGACGGCAAGGAGTATTTCTTCTTCCGTACGTCGGGCGAACCGCTCAAATGGAATGACGGCGCGTCCCTCTTCCTTGAAAAAGCCCTCTCCGGGATCGGATATCGGAGGGCGGGCGAATACGGCTACGTCATGCCGTACAACATGATTTTCCGCCACGACGACGGCATGGCAAGCTTGATGTACAAGACGATGCTTGCGCGCGTTCCTACCGCCGTGGACGAGATTCTTGCGGGCAAACCTACCGCCGCGGCGCGTCCGCGCGGAGGCAAAACGCTCTCGGAGATACTCCTCATAGAACATCCCGCGATGAACATCAACGGCAAAATGTTCAAAGTCAACGCCGACAAATGCGTCAAGTGCATGCAATGCGTGCGCAACTGTCCGACGAAAAACATCCGCTACGAAAACGGCAAGTTCGTTTTCGGGTACGGCTGCGTAATGTGCGCGAGGTGCTCTTTCAATTGTCCGACGGACGCATTCAACATTGCCATGCTCAACGGTTGGCGCGTCAACGGCAAGTATAACTTCAACGCCGAGCCGCAACGTCAGCAAGGCAAACATGCCGGGTACTGCAAAAAGGCATACGATAGCTATTTTGGGGAAACGGACGGTTGCAAAAACTCCTAAACGTTATATAATATAAGTATAAAGGCGAGGTAAACCATGCGAAAGATACTTATTGCGGAAGACAATGTGGAAATATCCGAGATCATGCGCGGTTTTCTGATCAAAGCCGGGCTTGCCGTATATCAGGCGTTTGACGGCGGCGAAGCGGTAACTCTTGCGCAAAAGTTGGAGCCCGACCTCATACTTCTCGATATAATGATGCCGGTCAAAGACGGGCTTACGGTGTGCCGTGAGATTCGCGCCACGAGCAAAGTGCCGATAATCGTCATTTCCGCCAAGGTTACGGAGGAAGACAAAATCCGCATGCTGGAAGCCGGCGCGGACGACTACATGACCAAGCCGTTTTCTTATCGCGAGATGGTCGTGCGCGTCAACGCGCAGCTACGCAGATTCTACGATTTCGGCGCAGGCTCCGAGGACTCGCACAAGCGCGTATGCGGAGTGCTCACGATTGATTTGGACTCCTGCGAAGTGTCCGCCCGAGGCAAAAAAATCGCGCTTACCGCCAAGGAATACAAACTTCTCGATTGTTTTTCCGCCAACCCCGGCAAACTCTTCAACAAACAAAAGCTCATAGACGAAGTCTGGGGCATGGACGAATATATAGACGAAAACACCGTTGCCGTAACCATCGCGCGGCTACGCTCCAAACTCGAAGCCGAGGGCGTAAATTGCATAGTTACCGTATGGGGAATGGGCTACAAGTGGCTCCCGGAGGTCGTCAATGCGCTATAAGGACATGCAACTTGTCAATGAAGCCATCGACTCCCTTGCCGAAGGCAAGCTCGGCATACCGATAGTTGCGCGCGGTAACGAGCATTTGACTCTTGCAAAACTCGAAAGTCTCCGCGTTGAAATGCGCGATTACCGTGACGGCGTGGAACGCAGGAGGGAGCATTTCGAATCCGATATGGCGGGAGTGGCGCACGACTTAAAGACTCCCCTTGCCATCATATCCGGTTACGCCGAGTGCATAGCGGACGGCATGGACGACAAGGACTACCCTGCCCTTATCATGGAAAAGGCTGCACAGATGAACGAACGTATTCTGAGCATTGTCGAATCCAACCGCAAAAACACTTCGGAGAAATCTTTCTACGAAAAAATCAACGTTCAATCGTTTTTCAAGGACGAATTCAATAAACTCGCGCCTACCGCCAAGCAAAAAAACATCTCTTACAGAGTCGGCAGAATCCCGGACGTACAAATATACGGCGACAGAGTCGCGCTATCGCGCGTAGTGCAAAACCTTGTCAGCAACGCCGTGAAGTACACTCCGCAAAACGGCAAAGTCAAAGTGGAATTCTATAGGCAAAACTCGTTTTTGGTAATCAAAGTCAAAGACAACGGCATCGGCATAAGCAAAGAGGACTTACCGCGCGTATTCGACAAATTCTACATGGCGGACAAGTCGCGCTCCGACGCCAACAGCCACGGTTTGGGGCTGAGCGTTGCCAAAGATTTGGTGGAAGCGCACGGCGGTAGTATCAAGGTAGCAAGCAAGCTCGGCAAAGGCACTACCTTTACCGTCAAACTCCCCTTGGAGCCGGAATACATGCGCGGTACCGCCAAAATTGACGCCTCTCCGCGCGCCGTCAAGCTGGTACTTTTCATCATACCTATTTGGATAATGACGTTTGTCTACCGCTTCATGCGGTTTGCGGAAACAGGCAAAGTAACCAACCTTATCGCCTTCCTTCTGCTGTCGCCGTTTTTCCTGTTCATATGGATTTTCGACATAGTGGACATCGCCCTCAACAATAGAATCTCTTTCCTCGTGGAATAGGCGTAATTTTTGCGTTTTCGGGCGCTTTCTGCTTACCTTTTCCGTTTACGCGGACGGCAATGTCGGAAAAAGTTTCGTTTTGAGCCGTTTCAATGTTGGAAAAAGTTCCATTTTACCTGATTATCGCCTACGGCGACGGTAAAGGATAATTTAATAGAATGGTGTGGAGGGTGAAGCTTCGATTTGTGTGGAGAGCGAAGTGTGAGGTGTGGAGTTTTGGATGTGGTTAATTAAAAAATGAGCTCCGAGAGTATCTCGAATTGAAAATCTCGGAGCTCGATACATTATAAAACTTTCTAATTTGGTTACTTGGTATACCAATTGATTATAGCCTCTTGGGTTAAAGTGCCGGTACGAGTAGTAACGTTATTTTGAGTTAAGTCTCTATATGGCGTATCATACTCAACTATCGACCAGTTCTTTTCCCAAATATTTTGATATACATTGATTGTAACGTCGCTTGCAAAGGACGCGTTAACTCTTGAGCCCAAAAACACTGCGGCTCCGAGACTCCCTCCTTTTGCCTTTACGTTGAACGTAGCTCCCGATACGGACAGTTTACAATCGGATGCTGCTTCTATGCCGCAATTGAAACCGCTTACGGCGTTTTTTCCTGCTTCGATATTAAAGACGCCACCCGTTACGTTTACCGTGGAAGCATTACCATAAGAATATATGCCGCTTGAGCAATGATCGCCTAACACGTTGATCGTTCCGCCCGACATATTGAGCACAGCGCTACTATCGCCCATATAAATTCCATACACGCAAGCATTTTGTGTATAAGTATTGTATTCTGCATTGATTGTGCCGCCATACATATTGACAACTGAATTTGCGCACACATAAATTGCAGTATTGGATTCTGCACCTACGTTCAAAACGGTGCCGTCTTTAATGTTTATTATCGCTTTGCCACCCTCTTCTCCCTCTGCGCAAATACTATTCGTACCGCCGTTTTCAGGTGCCTCTTCTAACGTTATTTCTACGTTTTCAATGTTCAAAACAGTGGTTTCGCCTGCTTCTGCATACACATAAATCGCATCGCATCCATTCACATCGGACGAAATAGACATCTTGCCGGCTTTTTGAGAGCTCGTGAATGTAAGCGTACCGCCCTTGGAAACAGCTATACTATTCTCCTTTCCCTCATTTTTGACAGTCAAACTTTTTCCACACAAATCAATGGTTACATCCTTGCCTTCTATGGTGCCCAAACTGCCGGTTGCACTCACATCGCTTTCCAAGACAATAACGTCTTTGCTCTCGACGGCTGCAAGCGCGTCTGACAACGTTGCATAATACTTAACACCGATGCGAGCAGCGGAAGTGTGTACCGCGGTAAACGGCGAGAACGACGTGGTCGCAAACGTTACGATACCGGTGTTAGAATCGTAATAATATTCTTTGTTCTCGTCAACATCGGCAACAGCCGTAGTTACTTCGGTCATCTTCTCGTTGTTGTGATAGAGTGCAAATCCTTGCATGCCGGTGCCTACAAACGCGCTGACAATTATGGGTTTCTCATTATCTGACGATACGCCGGTTATTTCCACTTCCAAAGTTTTGGTAGAGTAATTGTCGGTCGTCTCTATTTTGAAGTTAGACGGGGTTTCCGTTTCATACACATTGAGAGTAAGAGAGGATACATCGCTACCTGTCAATTTTGCGTTCGCCGGAACGGTCGCTTGCGCCACGGGAGAGGTGGTATTGTTTACCGTCAGAGTGTCGGCGGATGTCAGGGTAACAGCTTCTGCAACAAGCGCTTGTTCGTTAGGTGTTACGCTTGCCGTTGCGGTTGCGGCTACTACGGCGTTATCATCGATAGTTTGAGCGTTGCCTTGTACTTGCTCTACTACGAATGCTATTTTGCAAGCCTTATCTTTGTAAGTATTGCCTGCGGTGGTAGGCAACTCGACGGAACAGCTGTATGTTGCGATAACGGTGCCTTTATCATCGGCAGCTGCGAGGTCCTTCCAAATAGTAGCGGCTTGAGAGGTAATTCCGCCGATATTGACGTTAAGTCCCGCGAACAATCCGGTATCATCGGATACAACGATCTTTGTTCTGTACTTGGTCTTGACATTACTGTAATTGGTAAGAGTAAGCTTGAACGTAACCTTGTCCCCGGGTGTCATTTTATCAAGGGTCAAAAGTTGCTCTTTGTCTTCGCCTATACTTAATGCAGCAGTACCGTCGTTAACAAAAGTGCCTGACGTTTTTTCTGTGTTGGTTGTTGCAACGTTAGTAGCGTCTGAAATCTCATTGCCTTCCGCCGTTGAAATGGCTTTCGGCGAATATAGCCATAAGTCGCTTGCTACTGCAGTAATCTCAACGTTACCGCTTGTGACATTTACGTTTACTTTGTCTTCACTTGTGAATAACGCAAACGTTGCGCC
>CAVIFU010000046.1:0-11409 GCA_963642145.1 Ruminococcus bicirculans (ex Wegman et al. 2014) | reverse complement strand
CGTTTGCTTTATTCACAAGTGAAGACAAAGTAAACGTTTCCGTCACAAGCGGTAACGTTGAGATTACCGCTGTTGCAAGCGATCTTGTGACCTATTCCGGCAAAGACCTTACCGGAAAAGCCGACGACGATGCCGACAAAATATACAGAACCGATTCTACCGAAATCGGAGGCACAAACGGTATTTTTGCAAACGGCGGAACGGCGAAGCTCGTTGAGGACGACGGAACCAAGGGCTATGACTCCATTACCCTTACCAACATGACCCCCGGGGACAAGGTTACCTTCAATATTACTATTGAAAATAAGAGTAACGTAGCTATCAAGTACCGCACTCTTATTATGTGCGTTGAGGACGGCGGCTTGTATGAAGGGCTTCAAGTGTCTATCGATGGTGGAAAAACTTTCGTAAGCAGAACGGCGATAAGTAAATACGCCACACTCGAAGCCGGAGCCCAAATAGATCCTAAAGTCGTGCCCGTAACGATTACACTTCCGTCCGATAGAGGCAACGAGTATCAAAACAAATCTTGCTCGCTGTTGTACAAAGTGGAAGCAATCCAAGCCAACGCGGCAGTTGCCGATCCGGACGAAAGCATATATGAACTCTATACCGCAACCGACCTTAAATGGTTCCGTAATAGCGTAAACGACGGAACTTTAGGAACGAACGGTAAGACATTCAAACTTATGGATAATATCGACCTTGTCAATGGAAATTGGATGCCCATCGGTATCGGTACTAACTCTGACAAATCGCGGTGCTTTAAAGGCACTTTCGATGGTAACGGAAAAATCATAAGCAATCTTAAATCAACGATGTATGTTGACAAAAAAGATAATTATGAATACGGCGAAGATGCTACTAAATATACCGGGAACGTAACTTACGGCACGGGGCTTTTCGGAAGCGTTGACGGTGGAACGGTTAAAAATCTTGTAATAGAAAACGCCGATGTCGGCGCAGAATACGCGTATGACGGAAGAATCAATTACAGTGCGGTAGGTATTGTAACGGGTTACAACTACGGCAACTCCACATACGATAATATTACGATTAAAAACTCTACCGTAATGTCACAGACGAAAGTCGGAGCCATCGTAGGTCTAAACGCTACTCCGGGACAAACTATTACGATAACTAATTGTCATCTCATAGGGGTTACGGTTAAAGGCAATTATTCGTACTCGCTTGTAGCAGGACTAATTCCCAGCAGTACTTCGACTATCAACATGAGCGGTACGACCGTAGATGAAAATTCAAAAACCGTATTCTGGACTTCCGATATATGTGAGTTTAAGGGTGATAGTTCCGCCGGATCATTAGCATTGTACAGTGAAGATTCCTATACATGGGAATATTTGGGAGAAGACTACAGTATAATCAAATGTAATAACGCATGGGCAGTGCAGAGAGGCAATGGCAAGAATGCAGATGGGCAATATCAATATAAATTATCGGAGTGCATTATCTATACCGGTGCAGGCGCGAATGATAAAGTTGAATATCTTGCGCAGCAATAAGGTAAACGAAATTTTAGCTAACGCGCAATCATAAACATCAACTAAACAGCAAAATTTTTCACTAATTGACGATGACAAATTTTACTGCGCAAGTATAACGAGGTGTTAGCACTTAAAAACGGCGGTTCGTATGAGCCGCCGTTATTTTAATTAAACCCATCCAAAACTCCACACTAATCGAAACTTCACCCTCCACACTATTCTATCAAAGAATCCTTTACCGTCGCGCAGGACGTGCATATCACCGCGCGTTAGCGCGTATATAACACACTATTTGGATATAAGCGTGATAAGTTTATTTATGTTCTCGTCGCTCATTCCGCCGTCTCTTAGGTACTTTTTAGCGCTGTCTACATAGTTTGCGGTTTTGAGGACGTTGACGTCACTCGATCCGTACAGGCACTCCATGAAAGAGTCAAAATACAGCGCAACTACGGCGTTATATTTGCCGGGAGTGGTTTCCTTGGTGATTTTGTAGTAATTTTGGTACGTCAACATGTAGTCCGAGCACATTTCGTCATAGCTTGCGCCGGCAAGAGCGGCGATCAGAGCGCATACAAAGCCCGTGCGATCCTTGCCTTCCATACAATGGATGTAGTAGGGTCCGTCATTAGCAAGCATGCCTTCCAAGCCCTTGACAACGCTTTGTTTGTAGGCGTCCGAATTGTAACTCGAACTCATGGAGAGCAGGATCACCGCGCCGCTTTCATACAAAGATTTAGTGTAGTCGGAGGCAAAGCCCTCGGTTTGGAAGTAGGACAACATTTCGTCCTCGGAGTCGGCGAGGTCTACAACGTACTTAATGCCGTTTTCTTTTAGTAGTGCGTCAGCGTATGCGGCGCGGTTTCTGCTGTTATCGACGGGGCTTGCACCGCGATAGATAAAGTTTTCTTTCAAGTTGCCGCCGACAACGGCGCGGAAATTTGCAAATTCGGCGTCGCTCGTGTACTCGTCGCGGACGAGAGAGTAACTTTGCCCCAAAGCGTTTTGGGTGTCGAGGTATTTCGCGCTTGTATTGAGCGTTATCGTGACGGTACAGCCGTCGGAAAGGTTCGCGTCGCTCCATATTCCGTTGTTGTTCAGGGTAATCAGAATATATTTGTTGGAAGGGTACGCAACTATTACCGGCGCGCCGTTTTTGACGTAATAACCGTTGAAATACGGCACGTCGCGGAGTTCGTAACCGTTGGAGAATACAACGTTACAGCTGTCGCCCAATGCAAATCCGAGAGCGTTGAACGCTTCTGCCGAGCAGTCCACATTGGCTGCGTGGAATTTAGCGTCTTCCGTAACCGCGGCACCCGATAGGCAAGGGACGGAAACGTTCGTATTTTGGTTTTGGTTTTGCTCGTTGTCCTTGTTGTCGTTATCCTTTGTGCACGCGAATGTTACAAAGCAAGTAACCGACATCACGCAAAGCAGGGCGATATATGCCACGATTTGCCATACTCTTACAGATGTATTTTTATTGGTTTTCATAAGCTCTCCGTAATTATATTTTGGTTTGTTTTGTAAATTATACCATAGCGCGGAGACCTTGGCAATTATCTTTGCTACATATCGTCTTGAACGGCGGTAATCGAGGCGAATTGACAACGTCTGCGCGTTGTAGTACAATGTAACGGTACTAAATAAAGAGAGATGTGATTGTGGTTAACAAAAATTTGGGATTCACGCACAAAAGCGGATTATTGATGGCGGTAAGTTCGTTACCGTCGCATTACGGAATAGGCACTTTCGGGAGTCCGTGCCGAAAATGGATAGATTTTATGGCGGAAACCGGCACTAAGTGCTGGCAAATCCTACCGCTCAATCCCACCGCATATGGCGATAGCCCGTATCAGTCGCCGGCGTCGTTTGCCGGCAATCCGTACTTTATCGATCCCGAAACGCTACGCGACAAAGGATTGTTGACGGCGGCGGAAGTCCGTTCCGCGCGCTACAAGTCGGACAAAGTAGAATACGGCAGACTGTTTAACGAGCGTTACGCGCTGTTGCGCAAGGCGTTTGCGAGGTTTGATCGTGGCGAAGAGTACCTTGCGTTCGTCAAATCAAACGCGGCGTGGCTTGAAGACTACGCGTATTTCATGGCGCTCAAAGTCGCCAACGGCTACAAAGCGTGGAGCGAGTGGAGCGAAGAGTATAAATTTTATCGTAAAGCGGTACTCAATAGACGTGAATATGAGGCGGAAGCGGATTTTTGGCGGTTTTTGCAGTATGAATTTTTTACCGAGTGGGAGGCGGTCCGTAAGTACGCGCACGAGCGCGGAATAGTCATAATCGGCGACATGCCGATATATGTGGCTTACGATTCCGTCGAAGTGTGGAGCGCGCCCGATAAATTTTTGCTTGACGACGAATTGAGACCCGTTAAGGTTGCCGGCTGTCCGCCGGACGGATTCGCGCCGGACGGGCAGTTATGGGGCAATCCGATCTACGATTACTTAGGCATGGCAAAGGACGGCTATTCTTGGTGGATAAAGCGCGTCAAGCATGCGTTCAAGCTGTACGACGTCGTCAGAATCGACCATTTCAGAGGCTTTGCGGGGTACTACACCGTGCCTTACGGCGATACCACCGCGCGCAACGGTAAGTGGGAAGTGGGTCCCGGGAAGGCGTTGTTCGACGCGATAAACGCTTCCGTGCCGAACGCCGAGATAATTGCCGAGGACTTGGGACACATCACCGATGACGTAAGGGAACTTTTGGATTATTGCGGATATCCCGGTATGAAGAATCTGCAATTCGCGTTCGAATCGGACAACAGCGAGTATCTCCCGAGGCGGTACAAAACGTCCAATTGCGTGGTCTACACCGGCACGCATGACGCCGATTGTACGTATAGTTGGTGCCGCAATCTCAGCGGCGGAGCTTTGGAGCGATTCAAAAATGAAGTTCCGCGCCAAAAAGGCGAAAACCGCACGTATGCGCTTATACGCTTCGCCTTCGAGTCCGTTGCGGACCTTGCCGTTGTGCCAATGCAGGACTGGCTGTTGCTACCTAACGAAGTCGCGCGGATGAATACGCCTTCCGTTGCGGACGGCAACTGGTGTTGGAGGGCATCCCCTCGATATGCTACGAAGTCGTTGATAAACAAAATCAAAACGCTGACATATTCAACCGGGAGACAGTCAACTTAATATAGCGTTTGTAAACGTTTGTTAAAGAGTGAGCGTTGGGATATAATATCAACCTAAACAGGTGAAAAATGAACGGCATGGCACTCAAAAACAAATTAGGCAAGTATTTCGGGGATAAAAGTTTCTACAAAACGGTAATAGCGGTCGCGCTGCTTCTATCCCGACTCACCGACATCCCAATGCTGTGGCTCTACGTTGTAATATGCAGTTTAGACGTAATCAAGCTGATAATAGGTGCCGTGATGTTTAGAAGCGAAATATGGTGCCAAACGATCGTTAAGCCATAGCGCCTCCTTACGAATCCTTTATTCATGCATCTCGGAACTACCTAAAACACCGCGTGGAAGGTTATGTGCGCTTAGAGAGCATAAGATCGTTTAATCAAAAATCCTGCACAATGTTTACTCAATCGGCAAATAGGTGTTGCGCATAAAAAAACGGCTGTCGGATTTACAGCCGTTTGCTTGATTGTTCGGGTTTGATTAGATTTTCCAAACTCCGTCAAAAATGAGCTTTTGGGTACCGTCTTTGCATACTGCGGTTACCTTAAGGTCGGGAGAACCTATCATAAAGTCTTCGTGAATCATCGAGTCGTTTACGCCTTTTGCATGGAGCTCGTCCAAGGTGTACTTGTCATAATCCTTGATGCAGTTGGTAAAGCCCGCGCCGAGAGCCAAGTGACAGCATGCGTTCTCGTCAAACAACGTATTGTAGAACAGTACGCCCGTGCGGTTGATGGGGCTGTCGTACGGAACGAGCGCGCATTCGCCCAAATAGCAAGAGCCTTCGTCCATGTCGATGAGTTGTTTGAGGACGTCCTCGTTTTTCTCCGCATGGCACTCAACGGCTTTGCCTCCCTCGAATCTGATGTTGAAATTCTCTATCAGCACTCCGCGATAGGATAGGGGCTTGGTGGAGTAAACTATGCCTTCCGCCTTTCCGCGCATGGGCGTCACGAAAATTTCTTCGGTAGGTATGTTCGGATTATAGAATTCGCCGCCCAAAGTGTATTCGCCACCGCCCAAAAATTGTGCGTCCGGTATCATTCCGACGGTGAGGTCGGTGCCGTTTGATGAGCTGTAACGCAATTCCGTTATGCCGAGCGAGTTGAGATAATTTGCGCGGTCGATAAAGGATTTGTTGTGTTCTTCCCAATTCTTTTGGGGATCGCCTTCGTAGGCGCGCGACGTTTTGAGTATGGCTTCCCATAGCATTTCCACCGCCTTGGGCGTAGAAACGTCGGGGAATACGCGCTTTGCCCACTTCTTGCCGGGAACTGCTACGATGGTCCACTTATACTTGTTTTCCATTTCATCGATAAAGGGCTTCATCGCTTTGTAGCGCGCCACGCGTTGTTTGCTGAGTTTAGCGTGATTGATGCCGTTCAGCCCGTCCGGATCGTCGGAAAGCACGTGTATCATCGCGGGATTTTCTTTGACGCGACAACGCATTTTTTCGATTTCCCATTCCTTGACTTCCGTCAACACTTTCACCGGACGATTGTTGACGTTCAACTTTGTAAGAGGCTGATGCGACCATCTGACGTCAACGTCTATCGCGCCCGCTTTGTAGCACTCTTTGACGAGCATTTCCACAAACTCCGGTTGATCGAGCTCCGCGTTGATTATAACTCTATCGCCCTTTTTGACGGCGGCGCCGGTAAGGACTGTAAGCTTTGCGTAATTTTTGATAAGTGATTTTTTCATATTAACTCCTTGTGCGTCAAACGCCTTTGATTATAGAATTGTACTTACTCCAAGAACTTGACTTTGAATATGCCGTAAGCATATCTTTGGGAACCCAAATTACCAAATCCTTGCAAATATTTGTATTGAAAGCATTACTGCCGAGTATCGTTTGACTCGGGTCGAAATCGGTATTTCCGCTTATGTTGATCTCCGTCAGCGTGCTTGCGCCAAAGGCGTATTCGCCTATTTCGAGTATCTCGGTAGGCAAACATATTTCCTTTAATTTAAGTCCCGTTACGGAGAAAGCGTAAGCGTCTATTTTGGCAATTTCGTAAGGCGTGCCGTCGGCGGTGACGGAGTCGAGGATGGATTTAATGTCTAATGTTTCCAGCCCCCCGCGATAGTCGAATATGGTATAAAGCGCTTTGTTGAGTAGCGTTATCCCGGCGTAAGGATCGCCTTTTTCTTTAGCGAGCATCTTGTTATAGTGGACTCCCGAGCCGTAGCTATAGTAAGGCTTGCGCGCGTACATGTTGAGCCCTTCGAAGGTTGTCGATACCGTTTCGTTGATGCTTTGGCATACGGCAAACGAGTAGACGGTAGGAACTTGATATCCGTCCACATCTTCTACGCAATGCATGAATGCGCGCGTATACGCTTCCGTATAGCCTTTTTGGACGACGATATCGGCGGTGGGCTTGTATACCGTGGTGCCGTTGACTGTTTCTGCCTGCTCGCCGAAGGGTCTTGACGCGTCCGTGTATGTCGGCGGCGTGGGACCTTGGAAGAACAGGGTGACCTTCCCCGCGTCGGTAACGGCTTGCCCGGCTATCGCGGTTACCGATTGTTTGACGTAGATCATCGGGCATTTGGTAGCTTGCGGAACGACGTATACGAGTACGTCTCCGAGGTAAATTACCGTACCGCCTTTTACGCCGTATCGTTCGGTAACGGTGTGGTTCCCGGTATCTTTCAGCCAAGCCGTGGCGAGGCTTTTTTCTCGCGTTAAGCTACCGAACACGTAAGATCCGACAAAAGTCAGATGTTCGTATCCGGTTATGGTTTTGAGAGCTGTACAGCCGTAGAATGCCTCATTGTATATTTCGGTCACGTTTTTGAGATCGACGGACTCTAAGGCGCAACCGTAGAACGTCCTGAGATCGATTAGATCGAGTTCGTCCGGCAGGGTTACCGTTTTCAGAGCCGAGCACTCCGCAAAGGCATATCGACCAATGGTTTTTACGGAATTAGGTAGAATTATCGATTCGAGAGCGCGGCAAGAAGTAAAGGCGTACTCGCCGATTTCTTCCGTCGCGGCGCCTTCAAAAGACACTTCTTTCAGCGCGTTTGCGCCGTGGAATGCGTTTGCGCCTATTGTTTTGACGTTTTCGCCGACGATGACTTTTTTCAGAGCGATGCAGTCCTCGAATGCGGATTCTCCTATCTCCGTGTAACTCGAAGGAATGGTTACGCTCGTGATATTTTTGTTGGATTCAAACGCGCCGACGCTTATTTTCGTCACCGGATTGCCTCCATTGTCCTCGGCGGGCAAGGTAATATCGGCGTAGGGCACGTTGGGATGCTCAAACGCGGTAAGCGAACTCGTCCCGTCGCCGTTATCGGCAAAGATGTAAGTGGGCTCGGCGTATCCCCACAGCGCGTACAACGTCAGATGCGCGTTGACCGGAGTGGAAAAATCGTATTTGAGGGTGCAGTCCTTGTCGTAATACCAGCCGTATAACAAATATCCGTTCGGGCGGACGATTGCCTCCGGCTCGGTGGCGGATTCCCCGGGATTGACGATTTGCCCGGCGACCGAACCGTATTCGGTGATAAACGTCACGAGGTAACCGCCGACGCGCTCGGCGTCTGTTTTGGTCACGGGCTTGGTTTTGGCGACGATTACCTCGGCGGTTGCGGATTTTTCGTCCGAAGTCGCGGTAAGCGTAACGATCCCTTCGCGCAGAGCGATGAGTTTGGCGCCGTCAACCTTGACGATTGTCGGGTTTGAAGAACTAAGCGTATAGTTTCTGTCCTTGGGGCGCGTGATGACTTTTGGGGAAAGCGTGGTCAAGGAGTCCAAATACATCCTGTATACGGATTTGCCGGATTCGATTTCGGTATCGAAGTAAATTTGATTTGTTTTGCCCGTGCATGCGCAAATAACCGTCACGGCGGTTATCGTGAATAGAATCAGGCTTACTAATACAAGGTTGCGCTTTCTCATATCGGCATTATATCACACACGCGCGTTAAATAACAATATTATTCACCAAAAATTCGCATAAGTCGAGCTAAAAAATCATAAGCATAAAAAATAAAAATTATCAACAAATTATGCATAAAATCGCTTGCTTTATACATTTGAAAGTTGTATTATGCAAACGTTGTAAAAAATATGACGTTATCAGGAGATAAAAATGAAGAAATTCACAACAATTTTAGCCATAGTACTCGCGTGCGCCACGGCGCTTACATTTACCGCTTGCAAAAAAGATTCCGCAACGACGCGTATAGGCGTGCAAAGCGGCACGACCGGACAATATTATGTCAGCGGTAGCGAAGATTTCGGATATGACGGATTTTCCAACATCGAGTGCGTGACATACGATAATGCAGGTCTTGCCGTCCAAGACATGCTCAATGACAGGATATCTTACGTTATCGTAGACGAAGCCCCCGCGAAATATTTGGTTGACCACGTCGGCGGCATCAAAAACGTAGGCATCAAGCTTACGGAAGAAGAATACGCCTTTGGCGTTGACAAGAACAATCCCGAGTTGCTTACCGCAGTCAATGCGGCAATAGACAAGCTCAAAACGGACGGCACGTTTGACGCCATCATGCAAAAGTATTTTGACGGCAACGTCACGAGCGGCATAACGAGCGCGGTAAAGGACGATTCCAAAGATCAGCTTGTAGTTGCCACGAACGCGGAGTTTGCGCCGTTCGAATACAAGATAGGCAACGACTTTGCCGGTATAGACATAGAGATCGCCAAGCACATAGCGGACGAACTCGGCAAGGAACTTGTAATTGTCGATATGGACTTTGACTCGGTTGTAACGAGCGTAGGTACCAACGGAATCGATCTTGCAATGGCAGGACTGACCGTTACGGAAAAACGCAAACAGTCGGTGAATTTCAGCTCTACATACTACAACGCCGGGCAGGTAATTCTCACAAAATCGAGCGATACCACGTTCGACGGATGCACGACGGCGGATGATGTAAAAGCCATACTTGCAAGCAAATAGTATGAGTAAGTGGCAACTTTTTTACGATGAATTCGTAACGCGCGGAGCCTATAAAACCGTATTGGAAGGTTTGGGCACCACGCTCAGAATAGCCGTATTCGGGTTACTTATAGGTATAGTTATAGGTACCCTGATTGCGGTTATTCGCGTTTTACCAAAATACAAGCTCTTACCTAAAATACTTGATAAAATTTGCGCCGTGTACGTCGGACTTTTCCGCGGTACGCCTATGGTGGTGCAACTGCTTATCGGTTACTATGTTCTTATGCCGGCGCTCGGACTCAATGTGGACGCAACCGTCACGGCAATAGTCATTTTCGGATTGAACAGCGGCGCGTACGTTTCCGAGATTATGCGCGGCGGTATTCTTTCGGTAGACAAAGGGCAGCTGGAGGCAGGCAGAGCCCTCGGCATGAGCTATTCGAGTACGATGCTGAGCGTAGTCGTACCGCAAGCCGTCAAGAATATTTTGCCTACTCTCGGCAACGAGTTTATCAGCCTTATCAAAGAAACGTCGATTGTCAGCATGATAACGGTAGTGGATCTTATCAAGGCGTTCCGCAGTATAGCTTCTGCCAATTATGAGTACGTCGTGCCGTATTTGGCGCTTGCAGTAATATACCTCGTGCTTGTTTTGGCGGTGACGTTGCTTGTCAAACTTTTGGAAAGGAGGCTTGCAAAAAGTGATAGAAGTCGTTGATCTGACAAAGAAATTCGACGGCGTGACGATACTTGACAAAATATCGTTACACGTTGACAAAGGAGAAAAAATAGCCATAATCGGTCCGTCCGGATCGGGGAAGAGCACGTTTTTGCGTTGTTTGAATTGTTTGGAGGATCCGGATTCCGGCGTCATACTGTATCGCGGAGAGAACATTGCCGATCCCAAAGTCGACATCAACAAGCATCGCGAGCACATGGGGATGGTATTCCAAAATTTCAACCTATTCGGGAACCTTACGGTCAAGCAAAACATTATGCTTGCGCCGGTGACGATAGCCGTCAAAAAGCACCGCAAAAACGGCAAAATCAAGGCGGCAAACGCCTGTAAAAAGGCTTGCAACAAGATATTCGGCACTCACTGCGAGCCCAAGGAATTATACGACGTGGCGCCCGTTAAGGAGATTCGCAAGGCGGCGGCGCAAAAGGCAGACGAACTGCTTGCCAAGATAGGTCTTTCGGAAAAAGCGAACGTCTATCCGTCCACGCTGTCCGGCGGACAAAAACAGCGCGTAGCCATAGTTCGCGCGCTTGCGATGGAGCCGGAGGTGATGTTATTTGACGAGCCGACGTCCGCGCTCGATCCCGAAATGGTAGGGGAAGTGCTTGCTCTTATCAAAAAAGTTGCCGACGGCGGTATGACAATGCTCATAGTCACGCACGAGATGGCGTTTGCGAGGGAAGTCGCGACGAGGGTACTGTTTATGGACGGCGGTAAAATTGCCGAACAGGGCACGCCCGAGCAAATATTCACCGCACCGGAGTCGCCACGGCTCAAAGAATTCCTATCCAAAGTGCTCTGAGCGCACATCGAACGAACTTAGGCGCAAGAAACCGACTTGCGTCTAAATTTTGTTTGGAAAAACGCTTTACAAACAGCGCGCAATTTGCTAATATATATGAGAGTTAGGACGATTAACTCAGTTGGTAGAGTGTCTTCTTGACGTGGAGAAAGTCAGGGGTTCGAGTCCCTTATCGTCCACCAAATGTAAGTAGTACGAACCTCGAAGAATCGGGGTTCGTATTATTTTTTGCAACAACTTTTGTAACTATTCTAAAAGTCAAACTCGCAAGTTCTTTG
>CAVIFU010000045.1:0-11562 GCA_963642145.1 Ruminococcus bicirculans (ex Wegman et al. 2014) | reverse complement strand
GAACAAAAGTAAATCGGCTCCGTAAAGTATTACAGAGCCGAAAAAGTATATATTAAGTTTTTGATCAAAGTATCCGTAACTCCAAGCTCAACTTTCCGGGCGAACACTCAGTCCTCATTATCTTTTATTTATGCGAAAATTTCGTCGATGAAGTCTTGGGCGTTGAAGGGTAAAAGGTCGTCTATCTTTTCGCCGACGCCGACGTATACGACGGGGATTTCTTGCTCGGCGCTTATCGCCATGACTACGCCGCCTTTTGCGGTACCGTCCAATTTGGTTAGAATAATGCCGTCTATATCGATGGCTTCATTGAAAATTTCAACTTGCTGTACGGCGTTTTGTCCGGTGGTGGCGTCAAGCACTATGTAGTTGCGCCTGTCGCAATCCGGCATCTCGCGCGATATTACGCGGTTGATTTTTTTGAGCTCTTCCATAAGGTTCTTTTTGTTGTGAAGTCTGCCTGCCGTATCTACGAGCACTACGTCCGTACCCTTTGCTTTGGCGGACGCCAAGGCGTCGAATACGACGGACGCCGGATCGCTCCCCTCGGAATGCTTGACTATCCTTACTCCGGCACGCTCTGCCCAAACTTCCAGCTGTTCGCTTGCCGCCGCGCGGAAGGTATCCGCCGCCGCTACTATGACGCTCTTACCCATCAAGGTAAACAGTTTGGCAAGCTTGCCTATCGCCGTAGTTTTGCCCACTCCGTTGACCCCGGCAATGAGTACGACAAGCGGATATTCGTACTCAGGTATCTCGTAATCGATGCTCTCCAGCATGATGCGTTTGAGCTCCTTGCGCGCGTCCTCGGGCTTGGTTATCTTGTTCTTGTATACGGTGTCTTTCAGCTCGTCCAGTATCTGTTCCGTTGCGGTAACGCCCATATCTGCCGATATCATAGCCGCTTCCAACTCCTCATAGAACTCGTCGTTGAGTTCCTTGCCTTTGAATATCTCAAAAAGCTTCTTGCCTAAGTTGTCCTTGGTCTTTTTGAGTCCCTCTTTAATTTTGGCAAAAATTCCCATTATGCTACGTTGCCTCCGTTCTTATCGTCAGACTTTTTGGGCTCTTCGGCGTGCTTGTACGCCTCTTCCAACTTGGCGCGTACCGTCTTGGAAACGCCCTTCTCTTGCATCGTTATACCGAACAGCGTGTCGCATAACTGCATTGTCGGTTTGCGGTGCGTGACTACTATAAACTGCGTATACTGCGAAAACTTATTCAGATACTGCGCGAATAGATGTACGTTCGCGTCGTCGAGAGCCGCCTCGATCTCGTCCAAAATGCTGAACGGCATCGGCTTCAACTTGATAATCGCAAACAGTATCGCTATTGCCGTAAGCGCCCTCTCTCCGCCGGACAGCGGCGCTAAGTTCGACAACTTTTTGCCCGGGGGCTCCGCCATTATCTCGATGCCGGCATCCAATACGCTGACGCCCTTTTCAAGCTCCATCCTCGCGGATCCGCCGCCGAACAGCTCGCGGAATACCTCGTTAAAGTTCTTGTTGATTTGGTTAAAGCTTGCGGTAAATTTCTCGATCATCTCGGACGTAAGCTCCGCAATGATTCCCATCAGGTCTTGCTCTGCCTTGGATACGTCTTCGTACTGGCGTTGAAGGTCGGAATACCTCGCCGATTCCTCGGCAAACTTTTCCTCGGCAAGCTCGTTGACGGGTCCTATACGCTCTATTTTGCGACGTAACGCGTTGATCTCGGCATTGGCTTTGTCCGGCTCGAATACGTATCCGGTTGCCTCCAAATCCACGCCGTCCCGATATTCCTTAGCCATCTCAAAGTCGTAACCGTAATTCTCTTGCATGCGCTGCGACATGGATTCTATCACGGAATCGACCATTTGCAGGTTCGCCTCTTCACGTATGCGCTTCTCGTTGACTTTGCTCACGACCTCGTTCTGCTCGATGCGCTTGACGTCAAGCTCTTTGACAAGGGCGTTCATCTCGACTTTTTTCTGTTCGAGTCCGGCAAGCTCGGCGCGCAACGCGTCAAGTTTAGATTGCTCCTCTTGGCTGAATACGGACTTAGCCAACTGCGCCTCTATCTGTGTAAGCCTTGTCGCGTTGAACTTCTCCCTGATGTCAAGCTCGTAAAGCGATTGCTCCAACATCCGGCACTCCGCTTTGAGCGCGGCAATGTCCTTTTCCAACGCTTCGATCTCGTTCTGCGTAGCCGTAACCTCCATCATCGCTTTGGTTACGTCCGCGTTCAGAGCCTCACGGCGTTGTTTGTCCTCGTAATATTTGTTTTTGAGCTCGGCAACATAATCGTCTGCGTCCACTTTTTCGGAATCGACGCTCTGTTTGCTCCGGCTTACCTCTTTGAGCGTTTCTTCTATCGTCTTGATGCGCGCAAGGTCGGTTTCTTTACCCGCAAAGAGCTTTTGCATGTCCGCGTCGTACAACGCGATTTGCTTTTGGCATCTGTCGATTTCGCCTTGAACGGCGGTGATTTCTATGTCTAGTTTAGCAAGTCTCGAGCTGATTACGCCTACAGCGTTAAGTAATTCTTTGCACTCGGAAGTGCGACTTTCGGCATCCAAAGTAAAGAGTTCGAGATCCTTTTTCGCCTGACGTAGTTTCTTGACAATCTCTTCCTTTTCGTTCTCGCGCGAGAGTATGCGCGAACGGTTTTGGGCATTTGTGCCGCCCGTCAACGCGCCGCTCGTGGAATACACCGCGCCGTCTAAGGTGACCGTGCGGAAAGAGTATCCGTACTTCTTGGATATTCTGAGCGCGGTTTGCTGATCCTCCACGATAACGGTTCTCCCCAACAAATTTGAGAAAATATTGTCGTACTTAGAATCGTAACCGATGAGTTCGCTCGCAACGCCTATAACGCCGTCTTCGTCTACGACGCGTGCGTGTTCGCGCGGTAGGTCGTTGTACTTCATTGTCGTCATAGGTAGGAACGTTACCCTGCCTAATCTGTTTTCTCTAAGCACGGCGATAAGGTCGGCGGCGTCGTACTCGTCCTTGGTAATGATGTTTTGGGTGGCTCTGCCGAGAGCCGTCTCTATGGCAAGTTGCACGTCCTTTGGAACGCTGATAACCTCGGCGACGGTGGCTATTATCTTGTCCGCAACATCCTTGTGCTTGGCTGCGTACGACATCAAATTTTGTATGCTGTCTTCGTAGTCGAAATAGCTCGCGATGTTCTCTTCGATGGTCTTGCGCTTGAATTCTAAGTTCTCGATGCGCGTTTCAAGCTCGGTTTTGCGCGCCAAAAGCTCTTTGAGCTCGTTATCCGCGCTCTGCTTGTTGGTTTCGGCTTGCGCAAGCTCGGCGCTCTTTTCTCCCTTTTCCCTAAGCAAAAACTCTTTGCGTGAGACGTATTCTTCCATCTCCTTGGAAACTTTGTCGGACGCGGTCTTCTTTTCGTTATACTCGCCCTTGTCGGACGCGACGCTGTCAAGCAATATCTTGCGTTCGAGTTCGAGCTCGGCTACGTCCTTTTCGAGAGCGGCGGTCTTGTTCAAGCGGTTGACAAACATTTCCGTGCTTGCCTCGATCGCTTTCTCTTGCTGTTCTACGGAACGGGATATGTTTGCGTACTCTTCCTGCACCGCCGCAAGGGCTTCCTTTTTGGCGCCGAGTTCGTTGCGCTTTTCGACGGAAAGATTGAATTTATCCTCTATTTGACGCGCTTTGTCCGATAGCTTGGCGTTGGATTGCAACCTTTCGTCCTTGATTTTGGCGTTGTCTTCCTTGATGTGGTCAATATCTTTGCCGAGCGCGCGTCCGTCGCCTGCCGCTTTCTCCGCCGCAACCATGAGCGACGTTATCTCGTCACGCACCATGTTGGAATATTTGTCGCCGTTTTCGATGCCCATCATCGTGACGTTATAGTCGGAATTAAGCCTGTCAAGTTCTTTGGTCTCTGCAGTCAATTCCTCCGTCAATTTACCGAGTTTGGCGCGGATCTTATCGCGATTGGCGTTGCTGTTCTCACATTGATACAAAAATTGCGATACTTCCTTGAATTTTAGCTCGGCTCGCAATGCTTTTGCCTTGGCGGCGTCCTTCGCCTCTTGCTCCAAGGGTCCCAAAGACGTGCCAACCTCGTTGAGAATATCGCTTATGCGCGCCATGTCCGCGCGCGCACGCTCCAACTTGCGCTCCGTTTCGATCTTGCGCGCTTTGTGGCGACTGATTCCGGCGGCTTCTTCGAATATCTTGCGCCTGCCGTCCGGCTTGGACGACAAAATCTCATCAATCTTGCCCTGCCCTATAATGCTGTATCCCTCTTTGCCGATACCGCTGTCGCGGAAAAGATCTATTACGTCTTTCAAACGGCAGGACTGCCTGTTTATTAAATATTCACTCTCGCCGCTACGATCAAGTTTGCGGGTAACGACAACTTCGTCAAAATCTATCGGGTACCGGTGATCCGAGTTGTCAAGATACAAACTTACCTCGCAATACGACAATGAACGACGATTCGCCGTGCCGTTAAATATAAGATCGGGCATCTTCGTCACGCGGAGCGTGGATGGCGCTTGCTCACCCAAAACCCAACGAACGGCGTCTATAACATTCGACTTGCCGCACCCGTTAGGTCCGACAATGCCCGTTATGTTTGTCTCAAACGGAATTTCTGTTTTGTCCGCAAACGACTTAAAGCCGAGCAGTTCGATTTTTTTGAGATTCAAAGTTATTCTCCGTCACAAAATTGTTAACTACATTATATAGTAAAAACTACTAAATTGCAAGAGTTTTCAAAAAAGGCCGTTACAAACAAAAGTTTTTAACAGCCATCGGATAATTATCGTTCAATTGATCGGCGCGCCGACATTATGCCCTAACGCAACGCAGATAGCGCTTCTTTGGCGGCAAGCTGTTCGGCTTTCTTTTTTGTATGCCCGACGCCTTTACCGGCAACAACGCCGTCAATCAGGGCGGTAGCTTCAAATGTGCCGTCTTCAAGTCGTTCGGATACGAAAACGTATTCTCTGTCTTCGTGACGACAACGCTCTATAAGCGCGGACTTGTAGTCGGTAAGCATTTTGCGCCCGTAATCCGCCTCTAAATAGCTCTTTAACTGCCTTTTGGCAAAATTCCAGCTCTCGCGAGTATCGCCGGAATCACACGCTATCGCGCCTACGATAGACTCGAATAAATCCTCTTTCTTTTTGTCGCTGCTGCGTACCTCTTGCTCGCTACTGCCGCTCGACGTGCGCATGTACTCTATCAAACCGAGTCCGTCTATAACTTCGGCAAGCGTCCTGCCCGAAACTATATTCGACTTGGCTTTGGTCAGAAAACCTTCGTCCGCATCCGGGTAGTTGTCGTATAAGTACCGCGCAACGTAATAGCCGAGTATGCTGTCGCCCAAAAACTCCAACCTCTCGTAGGAACGCACTTTGTTCTCGTTGGCGTATGACGCGTGCGTGAACGCCTCGAGAAGTATCATCTCGTTTCTGAATTTATAGCCGATGGCTTGCTCTATCGCTTTGACGTTGAAATACCGCATTACGCCTCCGCGTTGTTACCGAGCGCTTCTGCTATCAGATTGACGGTACCGCTCGTATACAACGAATACGCTTGCTTGACGGACGCAGTTATGGATTTTGCCTTGGAACTGCCGTGAGACTTGATAACTATCTTCCTGAGTCCCATAAGCACGGCGCCGCCGTATCCGCTGTAATCCATGGTCTTTTTGACGTGGCGCAAAACGGGCTTGAGAAGTAAGTATCCGAGTTTGGCGCGCAGTCCCCCTCCCATGATGCCATCTTTGAGAATACTCATAAACGCAAGAGCCGTGCCCTCGCACGCTTTGAGCGCGATATTACCGCTGAATCCGTCCGAAACGACTACGTCGTAATCTCCGGACAAAAGCTCACGCGCTTCCATATTGCCGACAAAATTTATGTCCGATTCCTCTCTGAGAAGCGCAAAAGCCTGCGTGGTGAGCTCATTGCCCTTTTTGTCCTCGGTGCCGTTAGACAGTAACCCGACTCTCGGGTTTCGGATACCCATTTGCGACTTTGCAAGCGCAACTCCGAAACGCGCGAACTGTACGAGTTGCTGAGGTTTGCAATCGGCGTTCGCACCGCAATCGACAAGCGTTACCATGCCGCCTTTGACTGTCGGAAGTATCGGCGCAAGCCCTGCGCGCGTCACGCCTTTTATGCGCCTTACAAGTAGCATTCCGCCCGTAAGAACGGCGCCCGAGCTCCCTGCGGAGATAAGCGCTTCCGCTTCGGGATCGGTGTTGAGTACGTTGAAAGCGCGGACAAGGGAACTGTCTTTTTTGCGCCTTATAGCCTCGGTGGGCACGTCGTCGTTGGTAATTACATCGGTGGCGTTGACGACCTCAATGCGCGACAAATCCGCGCCGAATTCCGTAAGAAGGGCGTTTATTTCCTCTTCTTTGCCGACAAGTACGATTGTGTATCCCGTCTGTTCCTTGGTTGCGTTGACGGCTCCCAATACTATTTCCCTCGGGGCGTTATCGCCGCCGTAAGCGTCTACGACTATCTTCATGATCCTCTCCTCCGAGAATAAATAAGGGAAGCGTATAGCTTCCCTTAGGTAGGTTTAATCCTTAATTAGTCTTCTTTTTTGTCTTTTACCACTACCTGCTTGCCGTTGTAATAACCGCACTCAGGGCATACCTTATGACTTTCGATAAGCTCGTGGCATTGGGGGCACTCGACAAGATTAGGATTGGTGAGCTTCCATTGAGCATATCTTGTATTTGTCCTTTGCTTTGATACTTTACCTTTTGGGACTGCCATGTTGCACCTCCTCGATAATTTTGACTTTTAATCGCTTGTTTATTATATACAAACGCTTGCGTTATGTCAACCGTTTTAACGATTAACTTATATAATTATGACTATTTGATTCCTTCGGCAAGCTCTTTGGCGTCTCTTGCTATGACAAGTTCCTCGTTTGTGGGGATTACAACTACTTTGACTTTGCTGTTCGGGGTATGCAACTCGTTAAAAGTTCCGCGTTTTGCCTCCTTGTTCTTGGCAAAATCAAAGTCAACGCCGAGAACGTCGAGACCCTTCATGATGATCTCGCGCGCTTCGTAAGAATTTTCGCCGATGCCGCCGGTAAATACGATGCAATCCAATCCGCCGAGCGCGGTATAGTACGCGCCTATGTACTTGCGGATGCGGTATGCGAACATGTTGAACGCAAGTTGGGCTTTGTAATCGCCCTCTTCACATAATTTGCATACGTCCCTGCAATCGGAAAAACCGGTCATGCCCTTGAATCCGCAACTCTTGTTGAGATAGTCGACGGCTTCCGACGCGGTCATGCCCTTTTGCTCTGCAAGGAATCCTACGGCGGCAGGATCGATATCTCCGCTGCGAGTGCCCATCACAAGACCTTCGAGGGGAGTAAGTCCCATGGTAGTGTCGATACATTTGCCGTCGAGAACGGCAGAAAGCGACGAACCGTTGCCCAAGTGGCAGGTAATCACCTTGCTGTGCTCGGTGCCGAGATATTTGACGGCTTCGCCGGAGACGAATTTGTGCGACGTGCCGTGGAATCCGTACTTGCGCACTTTGTACTGCTTGTAGTCATCGTAATTTATGGCGTACATGTAGGCGTAATCGGGCATTGTGGCGTGGAAAACGGTATCGAATACCGCCACGTTGGTTTTGCCCGGCATAAGCTTCATACAGCTCCTGATGCAACCTATGTTCGCCGGCATGTGCAGAGGTCCGAGAACGGTATTGCGATCGCATATTTCGAGGACTTTGTCGTCAACGATAACGCTTGTGGAAAAATCTTCTCCTCCGTGCAATACGCGGTGTCCGATGGCGCCGATTTCGTCCATCGACGATATTATGCCATTTTGCGGATCCGTAAGAGCCTTCATGACAAGTTCAAAAGCTTGGGTGTGATCCGATATGACTTGCTCGATGACGATAACTTTGTCGGTATTTGCCACCTTTTGCTCTAATTTGCCGGTAAGTCCGGTGCCTATCTTCTCGACAAGTCCTTTGCCGAGCATGCGCTCGTCGTTCATATCGATAACTTGATATTTGAGCGATGAACTGCCTGCGTTTAGTACCAATACCTTCATATGTCCTCCTATTGCAGTGATGTGATTGCGACTACGCCTACGACATCACTGACTGAGCATCCGCGCGAAAGATCGTTGACGGGAAGCGCCAAGCCTTGGCAAATGGGTCCTATCGCCTCTACTCCGCCGAAACGTTGAGCTATCTTGTAGCCGATGTTGCCGGATTGCAGATCCGGGAAGACCAAAATGTTTGCGTGCCCCGCAACCGTCGAACCGGGAGCTTTGAGCGCGCCTACGGTAGGCACCAACGCCGCGTCGAGTTGAAGCTCGCCGTCTACGTCAAAATCGAGATACATGCCTTTGAGAGTGCTTGTTGCAAGTTGCACTTTGTCTACGTTGGGATGTGACGCGCTACCCTTGGTTGAGAAGCTCAACATGGCTACTTTGGGTTCCTTCATGCCGCAAATGGTGCGTGCGCTTGAAGCGGAAGCCACAGCGATGTCTACCAGTTGCTCAGCCGTGGGATCGGGTAAAACCGCGCAGTCGGCAAACAGCATGACGCCGTCTTCGCCGTAAGGAGATCCTTCCGGCATGCCCATGACGAAACATCCGGAAACGGTCTTGATGCCGGGCTTTGTTTTGATGATTTGCAGTGCCGGTCTGAGCACTTCGCTTGTAGCGGTTACAGATCCGCCTACCAAACCGTCGGCATCGCCGTTCTTGACCATGAGGCATCCGAAATATAGCGGAAGCTTGGTAAGTTCCTTAGCCTTCTCTATTGTCATGCCCTTGGCTTTGCGCAGTTCGTAAAGTAAATTCGCGTACTCCTCCGCTTTGTCCGAAGTAGTCGGGTTGATTATTTGCACGCCGTCGAGAGCGCCTTCCTCTACTTTGGAAAGTATGACCTTTTCGTCGCCCAAAAGCGTCAGCCTTGCTATACCCTGCTGCTTGATGATAAGCGCCGCGTTGATGATGCGCTCTTCTTCGCCTTCCGCAAGCACAATGTGCTTGTTCATTGTCTTGGCACGAGCGATAATGCCGTCCATAAGTTTAGACATGTAGATTAGCCTCCGAAAAAACTTGATTTATTTTTTATATAGTATATAATAGATATGTCTTATAGTATATTACTACTAAATCAAGTATAAATCAAGCGGTTTTGTAAATCTAAGCAAAACGCAACCGGGAGAGCCATGAAAACTACTGCCATCATATGTGAATATAACCCACTTACCAACGGACATGCGGAACATCTGCGCATTGCTCGCGAACAAACCGGCGCGGATACCATACTGTGCGTAATGAGCGGTAGCTTCACCCAACGCGGAGACGCCGCCATCGCCGATAAGTATATGCGTGCCGAGCAAGCCATATACGCCGGCGCGGATATAGTTGTCGAACTACCGGTAATCTATGCCATCTCCCCTGCCGACAATTTCGCATACGGCGCAATTAAGACGATATCGGCTTTCCCCGGCGTGGAATACCTGAGCTTCGGAAGCGAATGCGGAGACGCCGAACTTATCGACAAGCTCGCGACTCTACTCCTAAACGAGCCCGACGAACTCAGAACGCTGCTGAAAAGCTATTTGGACACGAAAGTGTCTTTCCCGAAAGCGCGCGCCCTTGCCGTCAGAGATTACGCGACGGCGCACCCGGACTACGCGGACGTAGCCGACATTTTGGACGAGCCGAACAACACACTCGGAGTTGCCTACGCCATTCAAATCAAAAAAGCGGGATTAAACATCAAGCTGCACACCGTAAAGCGTATAGGCGCGGGGTTTGATTCGGATGATATCGATTCCCCGTATCCCTCTTCTTCTGCCGTCCGTAAAGCGTTTGCCAACGGTGATATGGAAAAAATCAAACACGCCGTACCAAAAAGCGTCATGGGCATGCTCTCCGTCTGCAATACGCAAGGAGACTCCCTCGGCGATATGACATTGTACAAGATCAAAAAAATGTCCGGCTACGATTTGGCAAATTATTACGACATTTCAGGCGGTATTCATAACAGAATCAAAATCGCCGCAAGAGAATCGGTTACGGCAGACGAAATGTTTGAAAAAGCCAAGTCCAAAAACTGCACTCTCGCGCGACTCAAACGCATTTGCCTCTACGCGCTGTTCGATATTACCCAAAAAGACTATGACGCTTGCGTGGCTTGTCCGCCGTACATATTCATCCTTGCCATGCGCGCAGACAGAAAAGATATTCTCTCCGCGCTATCGGCAACCTGCCCAAACGTATTGACAAAGTACTCGGATATAAATAAGGTCGATAAATCCTTGCGCTATATGATTAAACTCGATTTCAGCGCGCAAGGCACTTTGGATATAATTAACCGCTCCGGCTATTTCAATAAGAAAATGCTGCTGATTTAACCGGCTCCGTACAGACATACGCACGCAACCGTCGCAAGTGCGTAAGATAATATCGCTTGCGATATTTTGGTTACAAAGTAGTATCCCGCGCTTATCCCCGTTCCCGACAAAAACGACGTCGACTGTATCGCGACCGACACGCCTCCGAATCCCAACGCAAACGACAGCATGGGTATAACCTCCGACACGTCCGTATCCGCGCCGAGCATGTATGCGCCCTTTGTTACCTCTAACAATGAAGCAACCGTAGGGACGCGTAACGCCTCCGGAGCCCCGAAACAGCCTACGATTTTCCCAAAGACTTCCGTCGCTCCTATTTGCGTTAAAAACGCCAGTATCATATTAAATACGATTATACAGCCGCCTACTTTGGCTACGCTTAAGATTGCTTCGCTCATGGTGGAATTGAATCCGCCGTCCAAGCGACTTGCGCCTAAAATATCCGCGCCGGTCACGTGGGAGTCATTACGTCTACGGTCTACGCCGAAAGAAAATACTATTCCGTTAAGCGCCGCGCCAAGCATGTGCACGATCCAAAGCACTAAGCCTACACGTAGATTTCCTAAAATTTTATACCCGATAACGCCTACTATAAACAGCGGTCCGGACGTCGAACCAAACGGCATGATGCGTTTGGCGTCTTGCAGAGTAATCATACCGTTATTATAACTTTCGGCTACCAATTTGGCTCCTACGGGATACCCGGAAATAAAACTAAGCGCCATTATATAGCCGCCTACGGGCGGCACTCCGTATAATGCGCGCACGGGTTTACGCGACAGTGTCGCTATAATCTTATCCACTCCGAATACGCTCAAAAGACCGCTGAAGAAGAAAAACGGAAACAGTGCCGGGAATACGGACTCTATAAAAATATCGAGTCCCTCCCCACATGCCGACATGTACACGTCGGGAAACGCCGCAAGCATAATAAGCAACGCCGAAACAATCAAACCGCCTGTAATTTTATAAATCTTTTTCACCTTAAATATTATGCAATTCAAGTACGAAATAGGAAAGTGTAATATGAAATATACATCGCTAACGCGACGGTGATATGCGCCGTTAGCACGGCGGTGATATACACGCCCGGTGGGCGCGGTGATATACGCAACCTCTCGGTTGCGGTGATATACACTGCCTGACGGCAGCGGTGATATACATCGCCTACGGC